>JAEOST010000681.1 GCA_016840245.1 Candidatus Thorarchaeota archaeon | reverse complement strand
CTGGGCATCTCTACAACCTAGTTTACAGGTTGACAAAAAAAGTAGACACAGCGATGGACAGGGGTCTTCGGGTTCCTGTCCCTTCTATTATATCCACACTTTATGTTGCAGAAAATGGTTTTTAAGACAGGTCGAACCCGACGACTAAATTGACATTCCTCGATTACTCTCGCCTCAAAGGAAGTGAATTCACTGGACTCTCCACCTTTCAGTTTCTAACCTTCTTTCGAAGATCTATCGTTTACACATTCTTGTCAATCTACCTGAAATCTTTGGGTCTCTCGACCATCGAAGTAACGTTGATGGCTACAGTGGGAATGATCGCTAATGTATTGACTCAGTCCGCCCTTTGGGGAAATTTACTGGATAAATACGGACGACCTACGAGATTCGTTGTTTATGGTGAGTTTCTTGCTGGAGTGGGTCACATCTTCATGGTGTTTGGGTACACATTCTTCCTTGGAGGAAATCAGTTAATCGCTGCTGGTTATCTGATAATATTCAGTTTAGGTATAATAGAGGTCTTCTGGAGCATGTCCAATGTTGGATGGTCCGCATTAATCTCTGAGTTGACCGATGATGATGAGCGAAAGAAAATCATGGGACAGTTCTCAATTATTGGTGGATCTGGCGGGCTTGTGGGTGCGTTCCTTGGAGGTTTTCTCTATGATGGTGGCATTGGTTTCAGCAGTGGAAGCATCTTCTATATCGCTGCAATTATCATGATACTCTCGAGCTTCATCGTCTATTTCGCAATTCGCATACACAAGGAGCACGGCACTCAGGATTCAGAAGAAAGAGCATCCTCAGATAATCATTCGCTAGGAGACCTTCCAGCCGAGCTACGTGAAGCATTTCTAGTCTTCATTCTTGCTTTAATCTTCATCAATTTTGGTAGAAACTCAATTGCGATTATCACTAGCCTCTTTCTGGAAGATCCTACAGGATTTATTGCGTCTGGTGCGGATATTGCTCTTTACAGCAATGTTGGTAGTATCGCTTCTATGATTATGGGTGCATTGATAGGCTCAGTTATAGCTAAATCTGATGATAACAAATTCCTTGTATATGGAGTTGCATTGTCATATTTTGCAATCTCTTGGCTCATATTTGCTCCAACTTTCGTACTTGTTCTTATCTCATCATTTCTCATTGGTGCTTCTCATGTCATCATAGACGCCTCTAGTTATTCTATTGTTGCAAGAATCGCACCTGAAGAGTATCGAGGACGACTCTTCTCATACTATAACGCAACGTTCTTCCTTAGTTGGGGGATAGCAGCTACTTTGGTTGCAGGACCTGTTGCTGATTTCCTGATAGGTCAGGGGCATACAAATGCAGACGCATATCGCGGAAGTTTCGTTGCAGCACTGGTGATGATATTCGTCGGAATTCTGATCCTAATACGGTCGTATAGTTATTTGAAGAAGATAGATACAACCGCAAGTACCGAACTGATGTAGAACCAATGCTGTTTCATTGAGATGTGGAATAAGAGGTGCATCGAAACCATGAGAATCTTTTTAGGTTTCTATAGAACCCACGCAAGGTGTTAGGTGACCAATATGAGAAGTGAGATAGGTCAAATCATACTGATTATGCTCCTTCTCATGCCAGTCAGCCTCTTCGGTCAAGAAACCAGAGTATCTACAACTCCTACTAATCCTCCTAGTTTTGATTCTGCTCATTTCATATCTTACGAGAGCTACGTGGATGCCATATCAAATGATATTCAGATTACAACGTACAATGAAAGTGAGGTTGTCGATGGTTACACGATTGTGTCAGCACGGAGATGCATCGTTGATCTATCAAGGCCTCAAGGATACACAATCCTAGATAATGGGGGGATTATGACAGACATGGAGGGTAATGTATTGAATTACTTTCCCAATGGTGCAGGAGAACAGTTCCACAATTCGACGACGATGTTAGTCCCCTATGCTGGCAATTATACTTTGGTCAATTTCTACACCAATGACACTGAGATACTACAAGTAAAACCCGGTCATCATGACACAGCGTACAATCCAGTCGATAAACAAATCATGTTGTTGACCTATGATTTCAGTCCTAGTGAAATGTGGGAGAATAGACCAGTCCTCTACGATGGTATCTGGATTTATGACATCAATGGCACGCCAATTTGGTATTGGAATGCGTCACTCTATCTTCCATTCAATAGCACAAGGTATGACTCCAGAGTGAGTCAAATTTTCCTTAGTGCTACAGACTGGATGCATAGTAATTCACTGGCGTGGGATTGGGAGAATCAAGTGGTGTACCTTAATGCAAGGAATCTGAATACGGTCTATTGTATCAACATAACCAGTAGTGAGATAATCTACAGTATAGGGCAATGGGGTGACTTCACACTCGTCGATAGAAAAGGGAACCATAGAGATACCCTCTGGTACATGTCTCACGGTCTTGAGATGACAGGATCAAATAGGTTGATTATGTTTGACAATGATATGTTCAACTACTCAAACCCAGAATCTCTTGCTGTAATGAATGGGTGGTCACGGTACCTTGAAATCGAGTTAGATGTTGAGAATAAGGTTGCTACAGAGATCTGGTCATACACTGCTCCTGATGATGACCTCTATTACTATCCTCGGACCGGAGGAGATGCCAACAGAATCCCCGGTGGAAATACGCTTGGTACATTTGGGGTGAAGGGATTCGCCTTTACAGGAACCGGATACAAGTCTCTTCTCACTGAAGTGAACCCATCAGGAGAGATTGTCTGGGAAATGTTGTTCAATAACAAGTCCGGATACTTCTACTGGCTAGGACAAGAAATAGACAGAGTATATCCCGCCCCGATAATCGAGGTAAATAATATCACAGAGGATATAGTCCATTTGACAACATGGAATTGTATCAAAGAACACTATTCCTCGCATGCTATACTTAGAGTATTAGAGGGGCAAATGACAGTCTATGAGGATGATTTTAGGTTCTCACCTCATTGGATGCCAACCTTACTCTTATTTGATTTAACGAGTCTCGCAGCTGGACATCACAACCTGACCATAGAAATTGAAAACATAGATGGAGTCGTAGGGTCTTTATATATTTCAGTAGATATACCTGCATCAGACATGACTATCTTCTTTCTCATAGTAGGGTCAGGAGTAGTAGCTGTAATGGTAACAATTGTATACTTCAAGAGAAGAACAGTGTAGGGATTATGTTTCTCTGTCCCTTCTCGAATATATCAACCATTAGTTGCTTTTATCCATCTTCATCTCTTTGGTGAACCTGCTACGCCTTCTTCAGGAGCTGGCATCGCTCCTGACTCTATGAATGCCATTATCCCTAAGAGAGTTCCCCATGAGTGCAACGGGTCACTGGAGAGACGTTCATCATCAGCTGTACCACCTGCTGTACCATCTCTCTTGCTTGAATCCTAGACTGATTGAGAGACCCTCAGGAAGAAGAACCTGCGATAGCATATCTCTAGTTTCCCAAGTATTCCATCCCTTCAGTATTCTTCGTTTAATCTCACTATACTCAAGGATTACTTCATCGGGCATATACAAACTGGTTACTTGGTGTTACATGAATACTTTGTCGAGTGCTGATACTATATCCATTCGTAAATCAACAGGATCTTCAATTCCAACAGAGAGTCTGACTGTTGATTTGGATATATTCATCTCAGCGAGAATCTCATCAGATATTCCATAATGAGTTGTTAGAGCAGGTATACTTGCCAGGCTCTCAACACCTCCAAGTGAGACCGCATTTAGGAAGATCTCAAGGGAATCAACGAATCGCTCTGTTGTGTGTAAATCTGCGTTCAAATCGATAGCCAGCATTCCCCCAAAACCATCCATCTGCCTCTTAGCAATTTCATGATTTGGATGACTTGTCAATCCGGGATAGTGGACCTTACGAATTCTGCTATCTCTGGACAGTCGTTCTGCTAGATATTGAGCATTGAAGTTGTGCCTCTCCATTCTAAGTGCCAAAGTCTTGAGACCCCTATCAAGTAGAAATGCTGCAAAGGGATCAATTGTCCCTCCTAACAATCTCGCCGCATCAATGACTCTGTCAATGTGATACTTCTTACCAGACACTGTACCCGCAATGAGATCGCTATGTCCACCGAAGTATTTTGTTGCACTGTGAATTATGACATCAATTCCCATCTCATGAGGTCTCTGAATAATGGGTGTTGCAAATGTGTTATCAATGACACTGAGCATACCTGTAGATCGGGCTGCACTGGCGACATGCTGTATATCCACAATCCGAAGTGAAGGATTTGTTGGAGTCTCGAAGTAACACATCTGATACTTACCTGCTGAGTCCCATATCGTGTCAGCAAAGTCCTCAAGGTCCACAAAATCAACAATGATTCCATTTTTCGGAAGAATGTCTTCAAAGAGATGCAGAGTCCCACCATAGATTGAGTCGCTTGATAAGATTCTGTCACCGCTCTTCACAAGTCCGAACATTACCGAGGATATTGCCGCCATCCCCGAAGCGAGTGCAAGTGTTGATTCCGTACTCTCTAAGGAGCTAATTTTCTCCTCAACATTGCGAGTAGTAGGATTGCTCCATCTTGTGTACACATCCTTTTCGGATTTCCCTGTGACAGCATCAAGCATCTGCTGCTGGTTCTCGAACACGAAGGTTGATGTCTGGACAATCGGTTCTACAGCAGGACCTGCTGATTGAACCTTAGAACCTTGTACACATCTGGTTGCTAGGCCACGTTGCTTCTTATTCAATTGACTCATCTCACGGAATTCTTACGCAAATCTAGCACACAAGTACTGATATTCTAATTGGAATGTCTACTGAATGACCGATTCACCTCGCCAGCTAGTATTTCGTAAGACCACCAATTTCCTATGGACTTTTGCGCATTCCAACGTAATATCAGGACTCAAATCGTCGCGAATATCCTTATTTCCCTTGAAAACGAATGCCTACTGAGGAGTCGTAACTATTTTGGCTAATCGAAGGTCCGTCCATGGTGTCTGGCTCATAGAACGTGGATCAGGCCGCAATATGGTGTCACGGGCATACAGTGGCATCGAGATTGATATGGACCTTATTGCACCCTTTCTCTCAGCGACTCACACCTTTATTGATCAAGCATCGAATGAAACTCTCAGGACAATTGACACTGAACATAGTCGGTATGTATGGGAGGCCAACGAGTTTCTCCTCTTTGTCATGGTTGTTTCAAAGAGTGCACGTATCGGTCATATGAGATTCATGCTCAGCTATGCGATGGAAGAATTCATCCGCACCATGGTTCCAGCCAATGCCAATCTAGGAACTGTTTTGAAAAACTGGCATGGTGCTCCTAATACATTCAAACACTTTGGTAACTTCATCGACGAACTCATCTCCCAGTATGAAGAAACAGATGAGAGTCTTCTAGCAGGTAAGACAATGGACTGTCTTGAGGTCTATAGCCATCTTTTCAGAGCAATCCTGAAGATTGATGTTGATGCAAAGGCCCGAAAGAAGATTATGTCGAAAATCAAGAAGGAGGCCAAACCCCTTATCGAGAAGCATCCAATCCTCTCTGATGTACCTATAACCAAGAATGGGGTTGAAGTGCTAGATATTGATGTGTACAAACTTCAAGATGATAGTAGCTACAAAGTTTTCAGAGTTGCACTTGAAGGACTCCTTCGCATCGTTGCAACAACTGTACGTGAGATGGTCGATAAAAGGACCTTTCGCAAAATGCTTTTTGACCATGCCATGCCCTATGTAAAACGGGATACCGCACGTCTTCAAACATATGCAATTCTTGACGATGTTGTACGCTATTTCTTCTAATCCCTCTCTAGCATCACTACTGAACGTTGTACTGTCTGTCCTCGTTTCCTCTCTGGTATTGTAGGTCTCTCTCTCTTGATTGATAGACGTGTATCTCTTGCTATCGTACCCGATACTGCAGATCTTGGAAGTAGATTGACGACGCTGAATCCAGTTCCATTTGTCATCAGTCTTAGATCGATAGACACAACTCCGTCGTCTGAGTTGATTACAGGTATGGTCATTCCAACTCTTCCATTCTCTCGTAGGACATCCACTAATCCAGTCAAGACCTCGCGATAGAGACCTGTCAATTCCTTGATAGTTGCATGCGCGTCTTTCTTCATTGGACGTTTAACGTGAACAGGACCCAAATGGGGCTCAAAGGCTACTGCATCAACTTGACCATCAACAAGCTCTGAGACCTGTCTGGCATCTCCCTTGATTATCTTGAAATCAATAAACTGGTCTAGGTCTTTTCCAAGCCATTTCAGGTTTAAGCGAGCACCCTGAACTGCATTACCCTTGATGTCGATTCCAATACATTTCATCCCAAGAATGGCGGCTTCCATCAGAAGAGTTCCCGTACCGCAGAATGGGTCCAGTACAGTATCACCTCTCTTAGCTCCCGCCATATTGAGGAGCGTTCTGCAGATCTTTGGACTAGTGCTTATCTCAGAGGAGATGTACGGTCTAGACTCGTCACGATACTGCTGGAGCATCGAGTCATAGACTACTATTGTCCTTGCAAGATACAACGTATTCTCAGCTAGTGCAGCTATTATTTCTGAGTTTGGAGGTTTCAGGAGTCCATGACGCGCAATTGCCTGAGGCCACAATGCAGTGTTGGGACGTTTAGGGTCTCTCTTATCGGGTTCACTGTATGCATGATATGATGCCTTTTTCGCACCCTCTGCAAGAAGTTTTTCTTTGATATATTGGTCCATTCCAAGTGTGAAGCGTTTTAGATCGATTGTTGTCACTTCTTCAAGCATTGGATATGTGCTGACTGCAAACTTGATTTTCCTGGCACTGGGATCTCTCCAAACTGATTTAATCCAAGGACACTGTTGGAGAAATTCTCTGTCTGTTTTTCGGATTCCTCCCTTGAGTGGGAATGCACCCTCTACGATTTCACGTTTGTAGGCAGCAAAGACCTTTCCTACCTTGAAACAGCCGCCAATCATCTCCTGAAGATCTACAATGTCTCCCTGACTCAATTTGTCCTGAATTGAT
>JAEOST010000680.1 GCA_016840245.1 Candidatus Thorarchaeota archaeon | reverse complement strand
CGTATCATAGAACGTGCCATGGAGGATGGGGTCATCGAGGAGGGTGAGGTCGATGATGATGTTGCAGAACATGCACGTGAAGAGGAGGAACGAGTTGGACAGATTCCGAAACACGAACCTGGCCATGACTTATCGAGTCCTGATCCTCGTCGATTAAGAGTTGATCGCAGTCGTCGTCTGGGCTCTGAGCCAAGTAGACTAGGTGACGATGAAGAAGACGAGTAGAAAGGGGGTCTAACCCCCTCTCTCACTTTTTTTTGAGATTATTCTTTCTCTTTCTGAATGTATGGTGACTTGCTAACTATAGATTTTGTAGCCATACCACCGATGAGTTTTATGAAGTGGCGTTTGACTCCCATCCTTTTCTGCATCTCATCGCAATAGTCTTGGTATGTGTGCTCTTGATATTGGAGTACTTCCTGCGACTCGTCAGTGTCCATCCAATCTGTGTAGTACCAATCTTCAAGTTTCTCAGGAACAATGAATGCCTCTTCTGATATCGGTTTCATTCCCATAGCTTGGAATAGTCCATTGATGAAGTCACCCCAGATTAACTGAGACTCCTTTCCTCCTCCAATGAGAAAGACCCGTTGGTCTAAATCTAGATCAACTGCATTGGCAAAAGCGGTGCCGACGTCTCTGGTGTGGCCAAATTCAATACGTTGATTGAATGGTGTATCAAATAACGTTGAATCCATATCTGTTGACAGCTCAAGCGGAGGGATTGCAGCAAGTCTCAATACAGTCCATGATAGACCACTCTCTCTTAGCATCTGTTCACATTCAACTTTATGATGTGTATAGTTATCAGTTGGAACTTGAATCGAATCAATTGTTACTGGTGGTTCTTGTGGACCCCTTGGGCCATACGTGGAGACAGAAGAAGCAAAGATAATTCTAGGTTTGTTTGCCATTCCCTTTGCAATTTCTATTACATTCTCAGTCCCCCCAACATTCACCTTTTGAGCCAAATCTGGGTTAGCCTCACTTCCAGGTGGAATTATTGCAGCAAGATGAATGACAATATCCACCCCCTTCATAGCTTGTTCGATTGAGTCTCTGTTGGTGATATCTCCCCAGTTTGTTTTGAACTGAACTTGCTTTGAGAGGGTTTTGCATTTCTTGACGGTTGCATCACTCTTAATATCAAACACTCTGATCTTGTGGTCCTTCTTTCCGAATGCAAGGAGTGTACTCTCTCCAATATTTCCAAATGCACCTGTAACTAATATTTCCAAATGAATTCCTCCCATGTTAGGAACATCTAGTCGATTACATCGGACTTTATGTACCTTTCAGGGGTGGACTCCGGTGATAGTTTGACGCCATCTATAGTAGCATGACAAAGATGGTTGCAATCATAAAGACTATCGAGACTAGTGCACAGTTAACACATGCACCTTCTTGTATTTCCTTCTTATCTCGAGGACTGAGTTTCTGTGATTCGGTAACATCATCATTTTCTTCTTCAGGCATGCGAATTCCTCGGAAAGACGAATGGAAATTCTGATTTTAAAGGTACGTATTCTCAAATCACCTTCTCCATTTCTACCTCATCTTCAATCGGTACACCATGTAATCCATAGAAGGGGATCTCTGGTTTCAGTTTCCTAGATTCATGGATTGCACCTTGATGAATTGCACAGACGTGGAATCCTCGCGCCTCATAGAACTTGATTGCTAAGGTATTATCATTAGTTGTAATTAACCAGACTCTTTGGCATCCCCTCTTCTTTGCTATTAGCTCAACATTTTCTAGAAGTGTAGTACCAATGCCTTCACGAAGACTGTTTAGGCTGATTATCTCACACTTGTCAGATTGAATTTGATACAGTAAAAGCCCTACTCTATCATCATCAAGTATTGCAACAATACCTGGTAGATTTCTTGTGTCATGAATCACTCCCCTCGTCACAATTTTCGTTGAGAACCATGAATCGATGATGAGTTTGGTCATCCAGTCCAAGTCTTGAGCAATTATTGACCGGAGGATAACCTTTTTCTTATTCCTCGACATACTGTTTCAATATCCTATGAGTTAATTGGGTCGTGGAAAGCCATACTAAACTACAACTCAGCGGAGTATAAGTAACTCGCTCGGGGACCACGGAGAACGAGTACAAAATCAAGGAGGCAGCTGCTATTTACAATTACGCCGAAGTCACCATACGAAGAGCTGAATTATCAGAGGTTGACATAATCAAGAGTATCATCACTGAGGCTTACAAACCAGTGAAAGCAAAATTATCTAGGAAACCTGCAGCACTCGAGGAGGGACTTGGAAAGATATCACGTAACATACAGATGGGGACTCAGTATGTAGCAATTGTTGGGGATTTTGTTGTAGGTACACTGAGAGCCGCTCTGTTGGGTCAAACTGGTGTCATTAGCAGGTTAGCTGTACGTCAATCATACCGTGGTCGACGAATAGGTTCAATGTTGATAGATTATGGTGAGAATCTACTTACTCATATGGGAGCGAAGGTTATTGAAATTGAAGTGTATGGTGCAATTGAACAACAAGTTGATTTCTATTTACGAATGGGCTATACAGAACTAGGACGTAAGGATCGTTCAGGTGAGGAAATCGTACTAATGCAGAAAGACCTGTGTGAAGTTGAGGAAGAACCAGATGAAGATTACTAGGGAATTATCTCGCAACCATTATTGAACTCAGGGTAGTCGAAATCAGCCGGAGTCACTGTGCCAACTTTAACAAGTTCTTTAACTCGACCTAATTTTGATTGTAGGGCATCAATCAGGTGCCTGACAGTCCCGCAGACTTTTTCAAAACCTGCCTCTCCCCAGAGCCGTTGTTTGTTAGCAAAGAGACATCTTCCACCGCAGATGCCAAATATATCACATGATGGACCTGGTTCATCAACAGTCATGGAATTTTTTATTGATGCTGGACTCGATTCGTTAATATGACCAATAATTGAGAAATCCCAGTCAGGAGAGATGGGACAGATGCCAATTGATCCATCTACATGAATTGCAAATGTATCAATGCCAGAACCACACCTGAGAGCTGTCTCTTCTTCAGCTAGTAGAGTTTGCATTATAGATACGAATGGGACGATTCCTTCAACAACACCTTCCTCCATTCTTGCAACCCATTCATCAACAATTCTGGTTATCCCTGGTAAGTAGGAGTTTTCAATCCAGCTGTCATAATCGATCCAATTACCCTCTGCGTCCCATACAACATTCAACTGCCAGTGAACGTGGTTGAAAGTGGGGTTTCTCAAATTGAGCAGGTGATTCACATCTCTGTATATATCACTCTGCTCTGATACAGCCATTCGGGCTACAATATCACCACTGAAACCAATCTGCTCGAGATGCTTGGTATTTCCAAGGACACGATCATAGACCCCTTTGGATCTATAACCATCTGTCACCTCTCTTGGGCCATCGATTGAAATCAGAATAGAATGGAATCTCCTTAGATACTCTTCTGGAATCTTGTGAAGTAGCAATGCGTTTGTCTGTAACATGAATCTCGCATCAGGAAACCTATCCATTAGTTCAGATATCAATGGGATTCTAAGGGTTGGTTCTCCACCATATAGCATCAACTGAACATCATTGTCTCTCTCTAAGAACTGTGCAAGCTCGTCAATAGAATACTGAATCTCCGTTTCAGATCCCGTTTCTTCACCTCCATGACAATAGAGGCAATTCAAGTTGCATCGCCTCGTTAGAACCAAGTGATAATTCACTGAGCACTGCACCCCATATTTCACAATCACTAGATGTTGCTGGATAAATATTCCCTTAGGACGTTAGGTCAGCTTTAGCTTCCATAGTCGATACGTTTCATACCATGCAAATAGTGCTCCAATGACTCCCACAGCTAAGGCAATGTATCTGTCAAAGATACCGGGTACCAATGATGCAGATAAGACTAAGAACGCAAGTGAATATGCGGTGAAAAACATGGCAACAAACGCATACCTGGGAAGGATAGTTCCCCTAAACGCAATGAAGTTGCGTAACACCCCAACTTTAACAATTCTCATCAATTCGTACATGTTGTCAGTTCTCTTCTCAATCAGTTCCATATCAACAAGTTTTGATAAATGATGACTGGCTACTGATGGGCTTGAGAGACCTAATGCTCGTTGAACCTCTCGAACTCCAACCGCCTCTCCCTGGGTAAGCATATACCAATAGATTCTCAGAGTGTTACCCCGGAGGTCTGGTTCCAGGTCAACACTATCCTTCTCCCCTGACACACTTAATCGCCAAGGCATCTGAGTAGCACTAGAAGTTAAACCCTTCCAAATTCACTGTTCTAATCTCTGGACACTGTATGGTTGACATGTTCGATTGCTTGAACATACTGTTCTAAACCGTGGTACTAAGTGCATTTTGAGTCAGTACTTGTATCATGATATCCGTGGTGTTAAGATCAATTGATGGCCAGACTAAACGTAAAGTCCTAGCTGGAGGAGTAGCCTCTAGCATCTTGGCTGTAAGTCTGGTTGTGTCACTTGGTATCTTTGGAGGGATTTGGATAGGACCCGGTCCTGGACCTCTCGGACCAGCTCCTACTCTGTACACTATCAATGATACTATTGCTAATGATTTTGCTGATTACATTCCCTATGACGAGTCGTATACTGCTAATGCTCCCGAGTATACAATATCTGGAGGGTTGGCAAATGTGCAGATCATGGGGAACTTTCCTACACTCTCAACTACAGAACGATCACTGATTGAAACAAGTGGATTTGTCACAACAAAGCAGTCGGAATACAAACAGATCCATGAGATTCTATCTGAAAATTTTGATGAGGGTATTCCATCATTCGTGTCTTCTGATGCAGTACTTCATGCTTTTCATGTATTGTACGACCTTGCCCTTAGAGAGGCTGAGGCTTGGTCATTCTGGGACCTACTAGGTAATCTGACAGCGTCAATGGTTGACAGTTCCTACAATCAGTATCTAGATGCACCTGAAGGACGTTGGAAAGATGCAGCTCTGAGAAATGTTATGTTCTTCTCTGTAGCTTTGACTCTTCTTGACAATTCAACTACACTCTATACAGAAGTTGAAGCAGAGGTTGAGAATGTTCTCTCTCTCATAGAGTTGCATGATGACATCTATGATACTTGGTTCCAAGGCTATGAAGAGGACTTCACTCAGTATGTACCTCGAGGACATTACACCAGAACTGATTTGTTCAAGAGATACTTCAAAGCCATGATGTGGTTTGGACGAGTGATGTTCAGACTACAGCCTGACCTGCCTTCTATTCCTAATGAAAGAGGACGAAACGAAACTGCTCAGGCTATCTTGATGACTTTAGCTCTAACTGATGAGATTTCAACATTACCAGCTGGAACAACTGGATACGATGTATGGGATGCCATCTATCAGCCCACTGTGTTCTTTGTAGGTGCAGCTGATGATCTTCTACCTACTGAATATCTTGAGCTAATTCAAGCAACTTATGGTTCAAGTGTCACAGTTCCTGATCTTGACGATGAGGCATTGCTCGATGAGTTCATAGAATCTGCCTTGACCTTTAGAGATCCCATGATTCTTGGTTCCATTCTCAGTGATGCTGAGGATCTGAACCAAACGAAAGGACTCCGGTTCATGGGGCAGAGATTCATTCCAGACAGCTTCATGCTCGGTCAGCTTGTATACAAGCATGTGGGAGTGCAGGGACATGCTCGGTACATGCCTAAGGGTCTTGATGTAATGGCTGCTTTTGGTTCTGAAAGGGCTTGGGAATTACTTGATGATCAGAAGGTGTACGAGAACTATGAATCTCAAATGGCAATGCTCTGGGACTTTGTGGGCAATCTAACACAGGATGATTGGACTCAGAATCTGTATTGGTTGTGGCTATACTCGTTGACTCCACTACTGCGAGCACCTGGAGATGGATATCCATTATTCATGCAGAGTGATGCATGGGTTGACAAGCAGTTGATGACGGCCCTCGGCTCGTGGACCGAACTCAGACATGATACTATCCTCTATGCAAAGCAGTCATACACATATTTGGAAGGAATGCCTGAGTCCGTTGTGGGTTATGTCGAACCAGTTCCTGAGCTGTATGCACGGTTAGCAAGCCTTTGCAGAATGATGATTTCCGGACTGGATGATCGTTCTCTTCTATCACAACCAATTCAGAGGAGACTATCTTCTCTCAATGAATTTCTACTAACTCTCAAGGAGATATCCATAAAGGAACTCTCAGGTACACCCCTAAATCAAACTGAAGTCGTCACGATTTGGAGCAGCGGTGGCAAATTGGAGTACATTGGTTCGATTCCTGCTGATAGTGAAGGTTTGACTTCTGACACTGACAAACACATGGCAGTCATCGCAGATGTTCATACAGATCCAAACAACTTCGCAGTACTTGAAGAGGCTGTTGGAGATCCTATGGTCATCTATGCTGCAGTCCAGGTGTACATCGATGGACAATCTAGAGTCATTCTCACTCGAGGTGGCACATTCTCCTATTATGAGTTCCATCAGTCAATGGACGACAGACTCACTGACGAGGCCTGGCAGGAAATACTTAACCAAGGACAAGAACCTGATATGCCGGATTGGACATCAAGCTTTGTAGTTGGTGGATCGACTTCAGGATTGAGTTTTCTAGCCGTAGCCTCAAGGGATATTGAGTAGCACACAAATGGGGTGTACTGAACACCCCTCCTCTCTCTTTTTTTAATTCCCTAACCAACATTCTTATGACTCAACCTATAATGGTTGAACCGAGGCTACCCAGTTGAAGTTTCGAGCTTTATCTTCAATCCTACTAGCAATGTTCTTGGTATCATTTGCCATCTCCCCCTCATCTAATAATGTGATAATGGAACCTCTATCTCAGTTTGAACCCTCTGAAGAACGTGTCCTCGATGGTGTTCCATATGTCTGGCAGGAGATTAATGGGTTCTGCAACTGGGCTGCTGTGACAATTGCTTTTCAGCATGCAGGTGCTTCTGTGAATATGCATGATGTATTTGCAGCATCCGGAATTGGTTTCTCATTTGCTTATGCACAATATCAAGACGTTCTCTCAGCAATTAACGGAGCTTTGTACCGTCAAGATGTGAACACCTACTTTGCTAGCCAGATCTTCGGGCTGGACACAATCATCTATTTTGATTACAACTGGGAATTGGCAGAATACAATCGGGCGATTCTTGAGAGTGATGGTATACCATTCAGCTTTGTCTATGGAAATGACGGTGCCTTTGATTTGATGCGTTCAACGATTGACAGAGGTTATCCCTTGGTCATCAGTGTAGATCCAGCTTTCCTACCATCAGATGATTATGAGATTTTACGTGATTTGAATGCTACTGGTGGTGGTCATGCTGTTGTCATTGTTGGTTATGATGACGTACTAGGATTGGCTAGGATTATGGATCCTGGTGTAGGATCCTTTGGAGATGATTTTGGATATCCTGAAGATGGTAGAGGTAATTATACTCAAGTAAGCTATTGGGACCTTAGACAAGCATGGAGTGCAAGACACTATATCAGTATGACCTTCGAGCCCGGAATTCAGACCGGTGAAACTTCAGCACAATTGGGTCCAGTTATTCGCGATAGATTGCTTGGAGTGCCAACTTCATACTATGCGATAGGTGATGCTGCTATAGTAGGAAGATATGGTGAGAAAGCATTTCGTGCTTTAGGGGAACTAATTACTACTAATGGGATCAGTACATTTCTGGATGGGTTCACAGGGATTGATAATGAAACGGCATTCAAAACCACACTTTTGTTAGCGATTGGTCTAGGAATGGAGTCGCAGGTCACTCTGCAGTACCTCTCATATCGGACTGCACTGGAACAATTACCCTCTCTGATGCCTGATGTCGACTTGACAGACTTTGTTACTGCAGGTGAAGCTGCTCTCCCTCATTTTGAGGTAGTGACAGACAACAGCACTCTCATCCATCTAACTAACATCTCATCTTACACTGGTCCAATGGCTAGTGTATTCATCTCAATGTCAGAACTGTACAATCAGACCCACGATATTAATCTAGCATTATCAACCTATGAAACAGACTTGTCCGATATATCCGACCACATCATTGGAATAGCTGACTCCTGGCTTGCTGCTGGAAATGAACTTGCTGAGATATGGCCTAATGATCCGTTGGTAATATACGGTCCAATCATCATAGTTGCAACTGTTGGTGTATTGGCTTTGATTACTATTGTTGTATTCTGGATTAGAAAACAACCATCGCAGTAGGTTAGCGTCGTCTTCGTATGACTACTACTAGTAACAAGAGTACTATGATTCCCCCTGCACTGCCATAGATAAGCATCGCCTGTAGTGACGGGTCCAATCCACCTCCAATACCTGAGTAGAATGAACCGGCATAAACAATGGCCGTGTTTCCCCAGATATCCGTTGCGTGGATTTCATAATAGACACCATCAGCAGTGACGCGCGCGGGTATCGAGGCGATGTACCCAATGGCTGATTGACTCATTTTTCTTGAATCAGTGAAGTTGATATTGCCTACCATATGGGTGTATTTGAGAGTTACATTCTCTATCCTACTTCTATCAAATATGTATACTCTAACCACAACGCTCTCAGCTGGTATTGGATCCTCAGGGTCAAGTACAATATTGCCAAAGGTTGGAGCATCTGTGTCAACTACAGGATAGTAATCCTCGTTAATCATCAAGACTAAAGATGAACCACTTTCAAATTCCGATACTGTATATGGTCCTGAGCCTATCGCTTCTTGAACTGATGGCTCCCAAGTGTATGGATTCTTATCGGTCCATATGTGTTCAGGAATTATCGGGTACACTCCTAGCTCTCGAATATTGAACATGTTCTTAGAATCAAGCGTGACTCCTGCTACATAATCACCTGTGACTTTCACGCTATCTATTACATCTGAGATTTTTGTCAAATTGTAGTAAGAATAGTACTCGAATGAAAACCTATAATCTTGAGCATCAAATTGTGTATTATCTGTCCAGTTTGCATTAGTGTCGCAATAGAAACTTACACGCGATTGTGAGTATGTGATGTCTGGTATTTGACCTAGATAGAGAATTTCCCATGATGTTGCTTCCCGAGGAACGATTCGACCATCCGGTGATATCTCTATTGCTGAATCGTAAATCAGTCTGTATGGATTGAATTGATAGCCTATTGCCCAATTATAGTTTACACTCTGATTACCATTGAACGGATTTAAGGATATGAAGAAATCATCGAAGAACTCAGGAAGAACGGCTACCACAAGTTCAGTATTGGATGGCGTAACAGGGGTTATGCTTATGGGACTCCAAGAGCTGAATGCTCCACTTATCTGATCATTAGGCCAATCTACAAAGTTTGCTTCTGTATAAACGGATAACCAACGATACGCAAACAGCGGAATCACAGGGCAAAGGTCTCTGACTTCTCGAAGTGCGTCTTTACCAAGTGTGACAAGTTCATCGAAGTCGATCATCCCTAAGTAGGTGTTCGCAATTGACGTGAATGAGCTGTCATCAATATTCGCTACATTCTGTCCAGATACTGAAATCATATTCTTATGAAATGTTGTTGCAGCCCAGTCAAGACCATATGATGGTAATTCAATATCATAGAACGCTAGATGATATGATGCATTGTGATGGGTTATGTTATGCTGAAGTACGTCATAGGGAATCGGTACTAGTGAATTATTGATTCCGACTGTCAAGAGTCTTGACGCGACATTTGCTGCAGCTACATCAAATCCTGATCTATCAGAGGGGTACCATATTTCCAAACAAAATTCTTGACCATTGGGTGCTTCAACCATTCCATCTTCGTCTACGTCTAACATACCGGCTTCTTCAAGTTCTTTATGTGCCATAGTGAAATTAGAGTCATAAAATAGACCTCCCTCTGTGTCTTCAATTGAGTATTCATTATTTAGAGGAATTGCAAAGTCAATTACATCGACATATCCATTTAGATCGTCTGGGATTGTTTCAGTCTTATCTATTGCAAAGGCGATAGCAGTACGTAAATCATTGTAAGTGAGAGGGTATATTCTTGAGTTAATAGTAAGCATACACATTCTGTTATCTGGTGCCCAATGCATCTCTAGGTTCGAATAGCCCTCAGCAGTTGAGTAATCTGAATAGTTAATCCTATGACCAAAGACATCAGCATTTCCAGAATCTATTGCATCAAGTGCATCAGTCAGGGTTGCATATTCAGCAACTCGAATGCTCTCCACATCTCCTCCATGGTAGATTTGTACGGAGTCTGCTAGAGCAATGTCTTCACTCGGGTCCATGGTTAATTGCGATGCTGGTGTTGCTAGTCCAATCACAAATAGAGTCAGTAGCAATAGTGTCATCAAATTATATCTTAGTTTCTTCCGGAATATCATTACTGACATTGCTCCAATTTGATATCATACCCACTATGGGCAATCCGAAAGCCCCGTAAGCACAAAATAAGCCTAGCGTATAGAGCAGCTTAGCTTTCAATTTGTAAAAGACTCAGCATATGTCCTACATCGTTAGTTGGGAGCTGACAGTTATGGTTCTTACAGACGTGTACTGTTGCTTTCTCATTCACCTTATCGTAGTATCGAGAGAAAGGAGCGAGCTCTGAGATCCGATCACTGTTTTCCTCCTGCTTCAGGATCACAACCATACTTGGAATGTAGTGGTGCTGCAGCGCTTCTATCATAGCCTTCGTATCATCTTGATCTATCTCGCCAACAATCACTACCTCATACGACGGACCGAGTACAAAATCAAGTGCTACCAGCATCATAGAAAATCCAGTGGTTGCCCTGCTTATTATATTCGAGAAGGTTGCTAGGATTTGATTGGCTCTATTCTCAAGTTCTGAATCTCCAAGTAAACGGGCTAATCGAACTTGAACAAGTGCAGCAACAGAGTTCCCTGATGGTATCGCACCATCATATGCATCCTTCTTCCTAACAAGTAATTCTTCTGAGTCACTCGCTGTGAAGAAGAACCCACCTTCTTCTGCATCCCAGAATTGTTGAATCATTTGATTATTGATTGACTTAGCTCTCTGAAGATATGTGATATCGAATGTTGATTCATAGAGTTCAAGTAACGCCCATGTGAGAAATGCATAGTCATCAAGAAATCCCTGAATCTTCACTTCATCCTCTCTGAACCGATGATAGAGATTGCCATTTGAATCAATCATCTCTTCAAGAATAAATTTGACAGAAGTCTTTGCAGCTTCGAGCAGATTATCATCACCAAGAATTCTTGCTGCTTTAGCTAAAGCCGCAATCATTAGACCATTCCAGTCCGTCAGTATCTTATCATCAAGGTGTGGTCGAATCCTCTTCTCTCTAACCGAGAATAATTTCTTCCGAATTTTCTCTATCTTAGTTTCGAAATCTTTGAGCTCTATATCCAAAGAGGATGCTAGACTCTCGTGACCTGCAGTTATG
>JAEOST010000679.1 GCA_016840245.1 Candidatus Thorarchaeota archaeon | reverse complement strand
GAAATCAGTTCTCCTTCATTCTTTCAATTCTGTTAATGCCAATTGCAATCGTTCAGTTCATTCTTACCATTGTTGTGTACATGAAAAAATCATGGCAGTTCAAAGCCACTACACTAGTCAGCATAATGGCTATACTAACATCTGGAGCCCTACTAATTGTTGGAACAATGCCCATACCCTACGTTGCACTTTATCTGATAGGAGCAATTGGAATCAACATAATTATAATAGTACTTATCATAATGTACAGTAAATCTCAGACCCAAAACAATTAGCGCGAATGAGATATTGAATACTAGACGAATATATTAGGTAGTATCGCAAAGGAGTATCTTACTACATAAATTACCGAGGGAGACAAAAATGGCAGAAATCCCCGTACCAAGCGGTGGGGCTGGTTACTCAAGTTCTGGTGACAGGCCCCTTGGCGTAACAATATTGGCAATATTCCAATTCCTAGGTGGACTATCAATGATCTTTTTGGGATCATTAATGTTCTTAGTCCCATTCATTGGAATGATCTTAGGAATGGTATTCGTACTCCTTGGTCTATTCTACTTTGTAGTAGGCTATGGACTGTTCTCAATGAAATCATGGGCATGGATATGGGCAATCATTACCAACGTCCTAGGTCTCATTTTGAACCTATTCCAACTACCTCTGAGTATGCTTTCAATTGTCATCAACCTGATTGTGATACTCTATCTAAATCAATCAGATATCAAGAGTCGCTTCAGGTAGACACGTCAGTTTATCCGGGTCTTTTGACCCGGAATCTCTCCTTTTTACAATTGTGAATTGAAAGGTACAAGATGTATCAAATACATCGTTTTCTCCTATTAGGTCTAGTAACCTAGGAGGAAGTAAATCCATTCAGTAGCTAAATATTCGAGAGTGATGAAACTGAAAGTGTTCGATTTTCTTTCACCACAAAAAAAGTATGATATATTAGCAGCCGGGTCATTGGGAAATTTATTTCTGATACGAGGAAGAGAGAAAATGACGGAAATACCAATGCCAGGTGGTGGTCCTGCATATACAACCCCTGGTGCTAGACCTACTGGAATCCTATTTGTAATAATAATTCAATTTCTTCTTGGACTATTATTCATTGTCTTCGGGACTCTGTTTGTAGGATCATCGTATTATTTTGAGTTTACACTTGGTGGGGCAGGAGCTGTTTTCACCGGAGTGCTCTTCCTGTTTGATTGCTATGGTCTCTGGAACATGCAGTCTTGGACATGGTTATTAACGATCTTTGCAAATATCCTTCACATCGGAGTGTATGTCTTCTTTGCAATAGCAACAGGTATGCCATTGATTTTCGGGATAGGTCAAATGATTGTTAGTGTAATGATCATTATCTATTTCGTCCTACCCACGACTAGGCTTCACTTTGGGGTCTGAATTGCTGACAATAATTTGAAATCAAGTCACTATAGGATTGAAGCTAAGAAACTTAGTGAAGGAATTAATCATCTCGAATAACCAATTTTGAATAAACAGGATATATTAAGACGCACCTCATCCCTAGTTCCAGCTTATTTAGGAGGAAATGAAATGACAGAGATACCTACTCCTGATAGACGACGTTCAAATGGGATGCCAGGAGGTAGAACAACTGGGATAATTATAATGGCAATACTGTAATTAATTTTAGCAATAGTATCCCTTGTTTTGGGTGTTCTATTTCTGATACTTCCTTACGGATTTGAATACGTACTCGGAGGAAGTCTCGAGCTATTGGCTGGGATTCTCTTCCTACTTGCAGTGTATGGTTCATGGAGTATGAAATCGTGGGCGTGGATAATGACAATACTAACCTGTATCCTAACCATTGCAGGGAATCTTTTCTTCATGGTTGTATTCACCATGCCAATATTATATGGAATTGGGCAAGTAATCGTTAGCATTGTGATTTTCATCTACTACATTCTACCCACAACTAGGATCCAATTCGATATTTGAACAACCCATGATGGTTTCTACTGCAAAAGAGAAAAATGTGGGGCTCATATGAGCCTCACATAGTTATGATCTAATTTTCCAGACAACAAGTCCGATAACCACAACTGCTACCACACCACCCCCAATGATGAGGAGAGTGGTTGTGTCTAGTGGACCACCAGGACGTGAAAACGTCACCAATGCAGAACCCGCAGCACCGAAATCATAACTGACAGAGATGAAATTAGCTGCACCATCACTCTTAGCGAACCTGATAGTTAGAGTTTGATTTCCCGTGGTTGTAGAGGTATAGGTGAAACCCCATTCAAACATCGTATCAATCCATGTTATATCTAAGCTAGGTGTCCCCTCTGCTGATTCCTTGAAAACTTCATCAATCAGGCTCCAATTACCTATTGGAATTACTAGATAGGCAATTGGTACTGAAACAGGAATGGAAGGAGGTGCTGATCCATTTTCAAAGCTAAATGCACCACTTGCGCCTGCAAGATCATATGTACCATCAACTGTGTCAGGAATAGCCGCCAAGTTTTGTACTGTGTAGATAAGCTGGTGTGTCTCGTCCATTGTTGTACTTGTCAGCGTGGTTTCATATTCAAGACCGATATGCAATGTATAGGGAATCTCTTGTCCAGCTTCCACACCCCAGGTCAGACCTTGGGAATTCGTTGCGAGAGCAGTTGGTAGCAGGAAAAGCCCTAGTAGTATTATTATTGGAAGTATTTTTTTCCTCATGTTCTCACCCCGTTGAGTGGTTGAGAAATTTACTGCAAAAACAGTTTGTAAGAAGTCCAACTTATATCTCTTCGGAGAATTAGGACCTAGTAAGTTCCATAATACAATAAATTGTGACACGCCAAAAGCCTCATTATCTCATGAGATGTTTTCTCGTCAGGCGAATCTATTGACAATCCGCGACATACTCTATACAGACTCAATAAAGTTCATCCTTAGTGGAGGAAAAGGTGGGGTTGGAAAGACTAGTTGTGCTGGGGCATTAGCTGTTCTTTCAGCAAAGCATGGCTATCGCACATTGGTACTCTCAACTGATCCTGCTCACAGTCTTAGTGATAGCTTTGACCAAGACCTGTCAGGTGGAGAGATTGTTACGATTGATGGAATCGATAATCTCTGGGGTCTTGAGATTGACTCTGAAAAGGGAATGAAGGATTTCCAGCAGAACCTAGAAGCAGGAGGAGCAGGTGGTCAGATGGAGATGGCGTCACAAATGCTGGGCGATGTGTCTGGGATGGCACCCCCAGGTTCTGATGAGGCAATGGCCTTTGGAAAGATGCTTGAATTCCTTGAGGATACAACATACGATAGAGTGATTTTCGATACGGCGCCAACTGGTCATACCCTGAAACTTCTGGAATTACCGGACCTGCTTGACAGCTGGTTAGGAAAGATGCTCACAATGAGACAGCGACTCAGTTCTATGATGTCAGGACTGAAAGGCATGTTTGGGGGAGGTCAGCAAGAAGAGGACTCATCTTGGGAGATGCTACAGCAGACCAAGGACAAGATTCGGGCAGCCAGTGACCAACTCTCAGACGAAAATATTACACAATTTGTTGTTGTCTTGATTTCAGAGGCCATGGCGGTCTTTGAAACACAACGACTACTAACAAGTCTGAATATGTGGAAAATACCTGCGAAGCATTTAGTTATCAATCAATTAGTACCCGAAAATCCTGAATGTCGATTTTGCAATAAGCGGCATAAGATGCAGCAATCCAATCTGGAAGATATCAGAGAACTGTACTCGGACCTCGATTTGACCACAGTGCCTCTTTTCGAAGGTGAGATCAGAGGGTTAGAGGGTCTGGAGAAGTTAGGAGAGATACTGATCAAAGAGAAGGAGGAAGGTCTGTGAGGTATGCAATGAAAAGAAAACTGTTGTCAGCATGCTTCGTGATTCTATTTGTGGCCTCATTACTGGCGGCTGCGTATCTTCTAGTCAGGCCGCCATAGAGGTTTGAAATTAGAAAAGAGTTTAGACTCCCTTGACGCGTTTCACGACAGGGGGTCGAATCTTGTATAGAATGCGTCCACCACAATAGGGACACTTGACTCCAGGGAGAGTCTTAAGGCCTTCAGGAGTGACCTCACGTCTGCAAGTATGACATACATAAACCATGAAGAGAACCTCATATGGTGAGTGTACTGTGACACTCTAACGCAAAGTTCATTCCGTTATCAATAAGAAGTTTTTCTTCTGGTTGTAAAGTTGGTAAATCACTCTGAAGACACAACTTCACCTTCTAAGAGACCTGCACTCAACACTCGAGTCACATGAACAGATAACATTGTTCCAGGAGAGAAACCACCTGGGACGGTCATGAGCGGGCCTTCACCAAGGGGGTAGACCATTGTGTATCCATGCTTCGTCCATGATGGTTCTGCAGCAATACCACGTATTGTTGTATCCAAATATCGATCTTTCTTGCTCCTATTGATGCGAGCCGCCTCCTCACGCATTCTTCGTCCGAGTTCATAATCAGGTCCAGGTTCAGGAAAATCAGCAAATGCCGAGTCAGGGAGTGCTCTAAACCCATACATGATTATCCGTTCAACTCCAGCATCACTAATCATTCGCATCATCTTTATTGATTCATCCACTGTTTCAGAGGTTTCTCCAGGAAGTCCATAGATGAAGTAGACATAAGGGGTCATTCCAAATGTCTTTGCAATTGTGACAGCTCGTAGGACATCTTCAGGAGTCCCACACTTTCCAATCTGCTGAGTATGGTTTTCAGATCCAGTTTCAAGTCCAATATTCGGAGACGTTGAGGGGAGATACTCAGATAGGACCTTGGCAACTTCTTCTGTGAATAAGCACGCCTTCATGTTCTCGATTGTTAGATGGGCAAGCTCAGCCTCAAACTCTGGAAGAGAAGTGATACCAGTCAACAGCTCAGTGATGGCTCTCATATTGGCTTTCGGTTCGCAAGGGTTTGTAATTGGTTCGTCTCCTCGCATGTAATCAAGAAAACCTGGAGCCTCAAGGACTATCCGATGGACACCCAATCTGAGTAGGT
>JAEOST010000678.1 GCA_016840245.1 Candidatus Thorarchaeota archaeon | reverse complement strand
CTACCAAGGTGGTGGATATTATGAGCCTTATGAGGGACAGAATGTGGACTACATTGCGAGGTACGAATATAATTCTCAGCCAGGAATTGTTACAGCAACTTTTGGTAATGGAACGCTATGTCTTTCCGCAGTTCATCCTGAATATGAAGAGAACGGCGACCGTGATGGTACTGACTTATGGGATGAGGACTATAACGACCCAGATTCTGAATGGGAATTATTACGTAGAATATCTATTTGGCAAATCGAGAACTCGACCTGGATTACCCCGCCTGCTCCCACTACAATATCTACAACAACTACCCCAACCACATCGACAACTACTACAATCCCGACAACAACATCTGAGACTACGACTTCATCAACCACAACAACTGAGCCGCCAACAACAACTGATCTACCAACAACAACCTCACCAACTTCAACGTCTGAAACAACTACACCCACTGAAGGGGATTTTGAACTTAGTCCCATGTTGCTAGGAGCTGGTGCACTAGGGGCGATTGTAATTGTTCTTGTTATAATCGTCGCTGTAAGAAGGAAATAGGTAAACAAGGAGGAAACACTTTGAAGAGGAATTTTAGAACAGCAGTGGTTTTGTCACTGTTTCTTATATCAATGACTGCTATTTCTGTTGTGCAACTGAATAGTGAGAACACGGTGCAGATGGTTGACCACAGTGCTACAATCGCGACACTACTGCAGAATCATACTACCTACTTTGGTGGAAGTAGTATGGATGAAGAACCAATCATTGTATTTGATAGCAAGGGGGATATGATCATTGCAGGACAGACTCTGTCATCAGAATTGCCAACTACTGCAGGCGTCTATCAGAATGAATCCGGTGGAAATAGAGATGGGTTTGTTGCAAAATTCAATCCAGATGGTGAATTGATCTTCTGCACTTATCTCGGAGGTTGCACAAAAGATCAACTAGAAGATGTCGCCATTGATAGTGATGACAACATCATCGTCGTTGGTGCCACTGAGTCTGACGATTTCCCTGTAACAAATGCAATCCAAGAGAACTATGTAGGTGCAAAGGATGGATTCATCTCAAAGATTAGTAGCAATGGCTCACTGCTTCTATTCAGTACGTATTATGGGGATTCAGTGGATGATTGGATCTGTTCTGTCGCATTGGATAGTAAGGACAATATCGTATTTGGCGGTTGGACAGCTAGTGACGGACTCGCAACTCCAGGAGCTTTCCAAGACTTCAGAAATGTGGGTCGTGATATGCTCATAGGCAAATTGCCCTTGAATGGAAGTGAGTTCTCATGGGTAACCTACTTTGGCGGAAACATTGATGACTTCTGTTTCAGTATTGCTGTAGACTCAGAGGACAATGTGATTGCAGGGGGAGTCACCAACTCTGAGAGTTCATCTCTAGTAAATCCAATTCAGGATTCATATGGGGGAGGGTTCAACGATATGATGGTAGCCAAGTTTACTCCGAATGGGAGTAATCTGATTTTCAGCACATATTGTGGAGGATATCAGATTGATTGGTTGACATCATTAGAGATTGACTCTCAGGACAACGTCTGGTTTGGAGGTTATACTGAATCGACAAACTATACAGTGACAGAAAGATATCAGGACACCTTTGGAGGGGGGACAACAGATTGTGCTCTGACACAGCTATCGCCCTCTGGTGAACTGATTCTCAGTACATTCATTGGTGGGTCACTGAATGAACAGATCTATGATATTGATTTGGACAATAATGACAATCTGATAGTGGTTGGTCGGTCATCATCTGACGACTTCCCAGTGTCCGAGTTTCCGATACAGAGTAATCTCAGTGGTATCACAGATTCATTCGTACTCAATATGAGTACTGATTGTATGACAATCTATGCATCGACGTATTTCGGTGGATCAAGTACGGATATGGGTGAAACCATAGAAATCAGTCCCGATGGGATTATCGTCATTGCAGGCACCTCAGAGTCTGATGACTTACCAACTTCAGCTGAAGCGCATCAAGAGGAATTCGGTGGATGGAATGACATCTACATTGTTTGGAATCCATTGTTAGAATTTCCACCAACGGTCATGACATCTACAACATCTACAACATCCACAACATTGGAGGAAGCATCGACCACTACTACCTCGGTAACGTCAGAGACCACTACAACTTCGGTAGCATCAGAATCCACCTCAACCACAGAACCCACCACTACAGACCCTGGCACCCCAATAATCGATGTAGCTCTCATTGGAATTGCAGCTATTGGCGGGCTTGTGTTTATTATTCTTGCAGTCATTCTTGTTAGAAGACGATAGGGAACCGTGAACAGATGGTTTTGGAGATATTGGCGTGGACTTAGCTCCACGCCTTCTTTTTTTTCTCACTCAGGTGCTAATCCATCGTCAACCGCTTCAGGTGTTTCCAGGGTAAACCGTTCCCCACAACCTTTACACATAACAGTGCCATCTTCTGTGATAACCGAAGCATCAAACCAATTCTCTATAGAGCATTCAGGACATACTCCACTGACTGCACGAGTTGGTTGTATCACTTTGTCTTCCTCGGAAATTGGTTCAACTATGACTCCACGGATAGTGTATGTAAGAGGAAACATGCCAGCAATAGCACGGCCAATAACACCATAGATGAAGGTTAGAAAAATGAATAATGCGAGTAGATAGCCAAGGAATGAGCCATATTCAAGATCGAGTCCGATGAAAGGGATCCTTACAAATATGAATAGAAGCTCGAGGAGAAAGCCTTGTCCCAGGGAACTAGTCCATTTCGGATTGCACTCAAGATCCCACAACAACTTAGCAATACGTCTATTCAGAATTCCAGTTATGACGAACCAAATTATTATACTCAAAATCGTTCCTAGAAGGAAACCTACAGCGATCAAAGTAACAGCAAGAAATGCCCAGAACATTATGAGTACGCTGATTATTATTGTATAGAGGAATCCATGTGTAAAGAATTTCAATAAGTTCCAAGGTAGAGAAGTCTTCTTAGGAAGAGGAGCGGAAGATGTGGGTCGATCACTCATCATATGCAATTGGCCTCCTAGGACCACAATATTGATTGCCTGTTGCAAGACAGATAAAGTCTATGTTTTTTTAATGACTCAATTCATGCGAAATCGACTACTGACATCCTCTTGGGCATTCTTAGTCAAGTCATGATATTGGTCTCAACTTGATTGTGATGACATAAGTCGAGTGTCCGTGTGTGAATGCAGCAATCTATATGAGATACGTTAAGACATCATTGAAGGTCACAGGGCTGTGAGATCCTGTAAAAACATAGACGAATGAGGTGGTTGCCGCATGGCTAAAATCCAGTTCCTAAATAGAGAGAACATTGAAGACATCCATTCCACAGCACTAGAAGTTCTGGAAAAAACAGGTGTTAAAATTCTCAATGAAGAAGCACAACAAATTCTCAGAGATGCAGGATGTGAAATTGAGTCAGATATAGTAAGGATACCATCCGCCTTAGTGATGCAGTCGCTGAAGACCATCACACCTTCATTCAATATCTACAGTCGAGATGGAGAGGAATCACTCACTGTTGGAGAGGACAATGTTTTCTATAATCCCGGTTCTTCAGCTTCCAATATTGTAGACCAGTCCACTCAGCAAATCAGGAAATCTACTGCAAGAGACCTACGTCAATTGGTGACCCTTACTGAAGGACTCAGGCATATCCATCTTCAGAGTACAGCCCTTACAGTGTCTGATGTTCCTCCAGAGATTGGAGACCTCTATCGTCTCTACATTGTTTTGATGCATTCCAAGAAACCTGTTGTTAGTGGTGCTTTTACAAAAGAGGGCTTTCATGACATGGTCAGAATGCTTGAGGTGGTTTCTGGAGGACCGGATCAACTTAGAGAGAAACCACGAGCCATTTTCGACTGCT
>JAEOST010000677.1 GCA_016840245.1 Candidatus Thorarchaeota archaeon | reverse complement strand
TTCTTACTTCTCAAGACATTCTCAAGGGTACTGTCAGTGACAATAATAACCACCTGTGCATTGGCTATCATCTTTGCCCACAGAATTGAGAATCGTGATTGTCCTGCGAGATCCCAGAGAACGATATTGGCATTCTCGACTTCTTCTGGTAGTTTTTTAATTGAAACACCAATTGTTGGGTCATGGATGAGTGGTAACGTTTCCCCTCTAAGCAAATGGAGTGTTGTTGTCTTACCAACCCCTGCGAAACCGAGTATTGCCACCTTTACCATAGTTACAGCAATTTCATCAACCTTCTCATCAAATCCATCAAGTGGCTGACCAGCTGCAGTAAGATGTGCAAAGTCTCTGATGAAGACATCCACTAATTGTCCAATCTTCTCTTCAATCTGAGCGGCATCATCAGCTTTGTCAGCAATGAAGACGAAGGTGTAGGTTTCTATGACTCTGTAGAATATTCTTGAGACTGACAGATTCATGTGTTCTGTCTTCTCTTCAAGATCAACAGTTGTAAGAAACTGACTCATGTTTACAAGGAATTCAATTAGACTTGCCTTGGATTCGCTTGTGGCGTACTCTTTCGAATAGACAAGATTACTCTGCTGACCGAGGATGTATACGCTTCTGATCACTTTTTCTCGCCCCATTTTTGGATGAGAATCTCAAGATACCGCTTTGCGGTTTCAGGTGTTATCTCCTTCTCTTTTACTTTACGTGTTAATGTTGGTAACACGTGCTCGGGCATGAATGAATCTATCGTTGGATTGGTCATTAACGCCCAGTGGTCTGTTCCTTTTAGCTGTACAGTCACCTTGTCTGATTCAAGTGACCATAGAATGTTTTGAACCACTTCCATAGGTAGATTTGTACTTGCCGATATCTCTGATACTGTATGTGGTCTTTCTCGGAGAATCTGCAATACTACATAATGAAATCGTTTTACAAGTATTCCTGATATAAGCTCTCTATCCTCCATAATCGGGGAATTCGGATCATCTACAGGTATTGCTGGATTATACCCTTTATTTGGTGGTGGTGGTGAGAAGAATCCAGTGACATATCCCAAATACTCTTCCCCAATTGGTGGCATAGTTTCTATTGAATATTGAATCGAATCAACTGGTGGTGCTCTGTATCCAAAGACATCCTTTACAAGGAATACTGCTTCAGTAGTCTTCCCAATTCGTTCCACTCGTACAACATCTGTACGCATGAGTGGTGCAGCAACATCGCGGATATCAACTTCTGTTTGAACTTGACTCTTTAGCCACATGGACAACCGAGCTGCACTCTCTACACCTTCCTGTTGCATCTTCTCCAATAGCAATGCTGAGGATGGTGTGAGAAATATTTCAGCAAGTTTTTGCTCCTCCTCTGGTTCGTCAAGAATGCATTCACGTTCGATAATCTGTTCAATATCAACATGATCGGGGTCAACCAAAATCAGCTCTAGGATGAAACGTCCCATTCCGCATAGACGAGTCCTCTGAATCTCCATATCTTCGATTACAGAAAGCACAAAACAAACAATCCAGCCTGGATGTGAATCTTGAACGAACGATGCAATTTTCATGCCGCCAACTTCAATATACTTCAGAGGTGCCTTTTCACCCTGCTGATGTTGGTAGTACACGAGGTTCAGGTCTTTCTCTGTTAGGGAGAGCGATGTTGGATATCGCTTTTCTACAAGCAGTCCTCTGAAATCATCCCAGTGAACTACGAAGACTCCAGATGGCATAACTCGTCTCATTCTCCAGACTATTATCTTTGCATAAATGTTTGTTCCTTCTGGAACGCAAGAACTGTCCCATTTAGCCTTTATCTGGCTCTACCTAGCAAGCTGATTATGGCTTCTTAGTCCTCTAGATGGCTTCGGCACTGTATTTTTCCTTCTTTTACTATCCAACAGTGCTCACATACATTCTCCTGACAGACATCACATGTTCCAATATGATGGTCTAATCCATGAAGAATTGTACTTTGATAATTTTCCACGTGATTCTTGCAGAATCCTCTTCCACAATTTATGCACTCAACCTCTGATATTCCCTCACAGATCACACATGTTGCTTTGTAAATGGCATCAGTAACTTGAATCTCTCTAAATCTTTCATCTCTAAGAATACTTGATTCATAGTTATTTTCACTGCACTCCTTCCTTACGCAAATACCTACTCCTTTATACTCACCACAGTATCTACAATACGGATCTAACTCAGGACTACCTCTCTTCATTGTCAAGCTACAGAATTGGTTGCTCAGGTTTATATTATCTCCCGTGAATTAGTACACAAACATCAACTAGTGAGAACTAAATCTCACTCAGAGGGTCGGTTGAAAATAGAATGCAAGACATGGTAGCACTGGCAGCATTGTTTAGAGATATTTCAATTGGAATCTTATTTGTTGGTCTCTTCTACACTTTTGGTATGTTTGCTCTTGGAAGGGTATTTGCTATAATTGCCGAACATGGAATGGACCACGACGTAGACCATGATGTTGACCACGATATAGACCATGATATTGATCACGACATCGACCATGATGTTGACCATGACTTTGATCATGGCTACGAAGCTGATGTAGGTCATGAAGTTGAACACGATTATGACCATGATGTTGACCATGATGTTGACCATGATGTTGACCATGATATTGACCACAGCATCGAGCATGATTTTGGTCATGGTGTAGAAGTTGACCACGATATTGGCCATGACGTAGACCATGATGTTGATCACGATGTAGACCACGATGTAGATCACGACATGGACCATGATGCAGATCATGATATTGATCACGATTTTGATACCGGTCCTGAAGCTGACAAGTCTGGTTTCTTTGAAACTGAGCGAGGTGCACCAATGGGAATTACCATTGGTACTGGGATGCTAAGTTTTGGATTCATTGGCGCAATAATATACTACCCTGGGATCGAGATGCTTTTCCCGCTAAAACTAGGGGCTCATTTCTTCTTAGTATTCATAACTGTCTATAGTCTAAGGATGATACTTGGTAAGATGATGGTTGAATCTGGATTCATGATTGGACCTAGACATATTGTAGGGGATAAGGTAGAAGCGGTGTCTACAATCTCTTCAGATTTTGGAGAGGTGCGTGCAGATACAGAGATGGGCCTTCGTCGATTCCACGCTCGACCATTCCAGAAGGGAGACGTATTCCAGAAGGGTGATTGGGTTTTTGTCATTTCCGCAGATGACAAATTTGTGTATGTTGATCCAGAAGAGGAACTTGCAAAGGGCCAGCATAAACAGAGTGCCAAATCGAATGATGCAAAGAAGGGCTGAATCTCCTTTAATCAACTCTGAACCCCTGCGCAAGTTTATATTCCCTCTTTTCACAATATATACAGGTGCGTCTGACCTCAGCACAACTCTGGGGTTCGACTACAGGAGTAACACGTGTTTGGACAAAAGTAAATGTCTAGATCACACAGTTGCCGGGCGAGGAGCTAAGTCGCTACCCGAAATGAGGGTGGAAGACATTACTCATTCCAAGAGCAACCTAGAGGGGAGAGAGCCTCAGACGCCAAAAACACAATGGTGTGAGTAGAAAAACAAATGCAATCATTTCTAGATACACTTGCTCAGAATTTAGTAGCTGCCATTGCAATATTCGGTATTCTGTTCTTAGTCCTGATAATCTTCTACATGATGAAGTACGTGAAGATTTTCGATCCCAACATCTTCTACGTTCATCTTAGAAGAGGTAAGGCTATCAAACAGGGTGAGGGTGGAATGGTCATTCGAATACCCTTCTTCGATAGAATTCTTGCAGTTGACAGGACAGTTCAGCAGTTAAACATCTCAGCGGAGTCTGTACTTTCCAAAGAGAAGCAAAAGATACGTTTGAGTGCTGTACTTCAATGGCAGGCTGAAAATGCTATTGCTACAATCAATAACGTAACCTGGCAGTCAATTCCAATGCGTTTGACTGCTATTATTGAATCAGTCATCAGAACTGCTTGTGCCCAGCTATCAGTTGAGGAGATTCTGGAAGAGCGACAATTGATCATTGAAGCTATCAAGAAAGAACTCATTGACATCGTTAGTGAGTGGGGTCTCAAGATAGTCACAGTAGAGCTTGTAGACGTAGTTGTTGTTAACGACTCGTTCTTGAGTGATATGTCAAAGCCACGTGAGGCTGAGATGCACAGACTAGCTCAGATTGCTCTCATTGATGCTGAACAGGCTACAGGTCTCAAGGACATTGAGAGAACCCGACTTCTCAGGGACAAGGAGATTGACAGGGACAAACAGATTGGTGTCCAAGAACAGGCGCAGCTTCGTGCTATCCAAGAGGCTGAGAAACAGCGTGAACAGAGCGTTCTTGAGATTGACCTGCAAAAAGTGTTGATGTCACGTCGCTATGAGAAGCAGCAGGCTGAGGTAGAAGCTGCTAAGGACCTTGAGGTCGCAAAGCTAGATGCTGAGGCTGAGAAACAACGTAAGATCAAACAAGAGGTCGAAGTTGAGGCTCAGAGAATTCTGCAGCAAGCTCAAGCCGATGCTGAGAGAATCAGTATGATGGCTGAGGCCGAGGCTGATAAGATTCGCAAGGTCACAATGGCTGAGGCCGAGGGTATTCACAAAACACTCGAGGCTGCCAAGGGTTACTCACCTCAGGCTTTCGCAAGAGACTTCCTACAGATGATGCCTAAGATCTATGAGCAGATCGATATTGGTGATGTCACTCTGTTCGGTGGAGGCGGCGGCATAGCTGGCGATGCTGAGGGTGGAGATGGCTCCGGGGGCGGAGCGGGTGCATTCCAAGTCTTTGGCAATGTCCTCATGCCTATGCTAATTATGGCTAGGATGATGGGCTTTGATATGAAGGGCTTGATGAAAGAGTCCCTTGGTGAGTTATCAGTTACCGAGGACAAGTAATCCAAGTAGGTCTGCTCGAAAAACAAGAGTCGCTTGGGAGCACTAAACGTGGTCCACGAGCGACTTCACTTTCTCTTTTTTGTCTATTACTTTTCAGACTCAGGCGCCAATCACGAAAGGATGAAAAGCAATTATCATTATTTAACATGTAGTGAAACCCTAATGGACTTGGACCATCATCATCTCATTGTACCTGTTGCTGCAATCAGTGTGCAGCAGTTGGTGGGTGGTCCGCCAATACAGCAAGCAGTCCCGGAAGATTATCTTCTTTCAATGATATGCTTGCGAGCACTTCAATCATTGAACGGTAGGGACTTCGAATTTCTCCGGAAGACGTACATGCCCATACGAGTAATTCCTACCTCAGATCGTCACAGAGTGAGTCTCAGTGAGCTTAGGGGTTTGGTTTCAACAGAATTTAC
>JAEOST010000676.1 GCA_016840245.1 Candidatus Thorarchaeota archaeon | reverse complement strand
GGATGCGTACAATGAAAGCACGGCCTGTGTGGCAACGTATACGGCGGGTACGCCGAAGTTGTCGAACATCACGGATGCCATGCGCTCTCTGTTCTCTCTGGGGTTGAAGGGTGCTTCAGTGAGCAATACTGGATTCTCACTTGGGTCAACTTTCAAGTCGTTATAGAATGTGTAACTCCATATCTTCTCAATTGCGTCCCAATCCTCAACAACACCATGTGTAATCGGATAAACCAGGCGTAGTACACCACGGAGGTTAATAGCCTCCTCACCAATGTAGTAATCACGGGTGTAGTGATCGACGTCTGTCATAATGCTCTCGTATCGGGGGTAACCAATAAGAGTGGGCCAGACAGAGCGGGGCTGATCTTCGCCGGCATATCCGTTCTTGCTTAGCCCAGTTCCGTTGTCAATAACGATGGGCTTTGCGCCAAGAAACTCGTCTTCAGCCATTTTAGTTCGGTCCTCTTTATGTATTAATACAGAGAGTAGATGAAAAATCGAATCTTCCAAAACTCTATGCTAGAAATAAGTCCTGTTAGATGATATTTAAGCATTTATCGGATTGCTTGCTTTTAATCAAACAACTATAATACATATGTGGTTTATGTGGTTCTGAGTCATATTTGGCTGTATGTGCCGAAAACAGGGTTTTAGGGCTATTTTCGTGATTTCGGGAAGGTTTTACTAGATTTCATAGTGGTGGTTTTCAGGTCAAAAAAGTGGTCTGAATAGATATATACCAAATATATATAGGTCATATATGTATTGACAGTAGTGATTGTCATGTTAGGTCAGACAGCAGATGCGATCATCACGCGCGAGATTGAGAGCGTTCGGGCTAGGCGGATCATCTTGGACCAATTAGAGGGAGGACCAAAGACCGGTACCGAACTCCGAGAGAGTATCAGAAAAGATATGGCGGCGACTCTCATTGAAAAGAAGGGCAAGCGTACTGCTAAGGAGAAGAAGGTCATAGTGACGGACCCCAAACTCTACCATAACACAGGCCATCTGGAGAAACTTGGCATCATTACCAGTAGACGTGAATCACGAGAGCGTGTGTTCGAGTTATGTCCTGAAGCATACCATCCCGTGAGAAGAGCATTGAAAGAGATGGGGCTCATGGGGGCAAACAGACCTATTGCCTATGTGACCTCGATACCTCAACCTGATGATCAGAGGCCCTTCATACTCTGGCTGAGCAAGGCAAGGAAGTACAGCCCTCGAAAGTTGATGCTCTTCACAGAAGCAAGAATATGGAAACGTCAGAAGCTGAGAAGCATCGAACGGTTTGTTGCTGAAGGAGCAAAGAGTAGGTGGGACACTATCACGCAGTGGTTTGATATTCCTGAAGAGATTACTGGAGAACAAGAAGAGACCCAGCATGGCAACCTACAAGCTGTCTACGAGTTCATCAGAGATGAAGTCGCTCAAGTAATTCCGACACACGATATAGTTGTAGACCTCTCCATGGGCACTCCCCTTACCATCCTTGCCATGGTGCGACTTGTTGAAGATTATTCTCTGATTGCCATCCACATTGAGAACTATGAGGATGAGAAAGCCAGAGTGCTACAATACTATCCACGAGGTAATGGCAGTGAGTCTTGGTGAGTCAGTTCTCAATTGGCATCAGATTGATCTGAAGATGCCCATCCGCTCGTTAATGCAGGTCATTCAACAGGACCTCAAATCAATAGCGGCAAATAAGACTCGCTCAATTGACAAGATGAGGAAGTGGATGAAACAGCTTGAATACATCATGGATAGAATCCAGGATATAGAAAGGAATCTTACACCTAAGATCGAGAGAACCTTTGGAGTTTCATTCCAAGCGCAAGAGCTCTTTACGATTTCATTGTTCCAACCTAGCACAAAAAATGTCTTTCTAGAACTGCAGACACATTACTGTAAGGGCAAGGAGAATAGAATTGATTGTGATGCTATAGTTGAGCTAGTTTCACTCAGTGAAGTTGCTCAAATGCTTGCGTTATTGGGAGATGCTGCGATAGATATGGCAGTACTTCATCTCGTTTGGAAGCCCAAGGCATCCGATGTGGGAACACTGACACAGGATAGAGCTGAGGTGGTAAGTAACGAACACCTTTCACAGAAGTGTGATGAATGGGGTCTCTATGATAGTCGTATTCACTTTGATCCCCCAACATCATCAAAATCAGAGATGGAACACGATAAAGGTACACTAGTTGAAGCAGTGTATGGTGTGTTGTATGTTGAGTTGGGTTTTGACCGAGTTAGAGAACTAGTAGCACATCTACTCTAAAACTCTTCAAAGTCAACTTCATCATCACGATGAGGTTTCTGCTCATCTGTGGGGAATAACTTCTCAAACTTCTTACGAACTAGATCTGCATTTTCAGGATCGGCGTATATTCGTACAGAGGGTATGGTACGCTTCTGCTGTCTGAGAACCTGACCCAATGGTCGACCTTCTTCAGTTTCGTTTAGACGTACCAGATCAAAACCAGTTTCGCCACCAACTAGTATTGGTATCTGTTGCAAAAATTCCTCTCCAAGAACTGGATTTACAATATCCATGACAACCTGACCAGGCTCCTCCATCAATTCAAGTTCCAGTTCAACTAGAGCTTCAGTATCTCCAAGAAGCTTCAGGAATCGTTTTCTGAGAGACCTATCAAAAGAAGCAATTGGTTTAGAGATAACCACTTTGAAGAGTCGACGATAACGTATTCGCGATGCATATTCCTTTACAAATGGTACTTCCGAGGTTTCCAACCAACGGTATAGATCACCATCAGTCATTCTTGTAAATTTACCAATACATTCGTTCTTCGTGAGCTTGTCTTCCTTCATTCGGAAATAAGTAGCCTTGGAGGTTAGTGCCTCTGCGACTCTTACTGCATGATGTAAGTATAGGTCTGCAAACATCCAGCTTCTACTCAGAATGAGTGCTTCTAGTGAATGTATAGCTTTCAACATGAACGCTCGATGATAATGTCCATCCTTATCTCGGACCACGCGATTGGTGAGGAGTACTCTTTCTGCAGGAAATATCCCAAGCTCTACACCACTGAAGTGAGCATCACGGATGAGATAGTCAGTCTTGTCTATGTCCAGGGGACTATCGATGAATTCTGATAGCAGGCACATTATTGGGTCATTGGACCTACGTTTGAAAATATCAACTATCTTTTCGGGTTCCAACCCGTTATCTTTGAGTGTATCAGACAGTCCACTATGAAGAATTAGAAACATCCCAAGATCAGTATGCGAAAGTCCAGCCCAGTTCTCTAGAGCAAATTCAATGGTGTGGGATGTAGGTGGATGACCAACATCATGAAGGAGTGCAGCAGCTCTGAATAGCTTCTCATGATAATCATCGAGCAACTGAGAGAGGGGAACAAAACGAGGACTACTCATATCCTCACAATAGTTGACTACACGGATACACTTCTGTGCAAGAAAATTAGTTCCGATACAATGCTGGAATCTAGTATGAGTTGCTCCTGGATATACTATGTGGGCAGGACCCAGTTGACGTACATATCTCAGACGAAGCATTTCCCACGTGGAGATCACGTCTAATTCCCATGGTTCCAACAGAATCGCACCATGAACAGGATCTTGTATGGCTTTCTGTCGGGTGTGCTTCTCACCCATGGCAAGAATTCGGTTATGTTCATTTACTGATGATTCAATCTTCTTCCAAGTTGCATCTTTCTTGGCTAGTGCGGCTTCCACTACATTCTCCCTAAGACCTGTAAGGCGAATTAGATTGACTAGAGCTATATCAGATTCTGAAAGCAAATGGGAATCACCGAGGTCTCGGATAGGTGTCGTACCTATTAATGGTGTGTTAGCGAGCCATCTTGACCCGGTTTCGAGCTTCATTGTATTCCATGAGATTGTCGGTCTTCATTACTTTACAATACTGATCAGGTTTACACAGACCCCATTTTGCCATGTTGCCACAACGGGGAGGAGCACGAGCCCTATAGTAGGGCGGGGAAAGAAGATTGGCTTTCTTCAAGTAGTTGGCCACAGATTTAATGCTCTTCTGCTTTAGAGAGAGGCGAATACAGGGCGGCGCACGCTGAACAGTCTTCGGTGTAATGATATCAAATAGTCTATACCAAAGAAGACACTGCTTTGCTTGATATAGATCATCACATTTCCTGCACTGTTTACTATAGAATGATACTGTGCAGAATTCATCCCGGGGTTCCAAGGTG
>JAEOST010000675.1 GCA_016840245.1 Candidatus Thorarchaeota archaeon | reverse complement strand
TCACTTAGACTCGTGAACTCCCAACGTAGACTGCCATCATGGTCGAGTGCTAGTACATTTTCCCAATTTGGATGAGCTACGATGGTCTCATCATATCCATCCCCATCGATGTCATAGCTGTCCATCAAGTCGCTAGTGATTGTGTATGTCATATCACCATTAGTCGGATAGCTCCATACTTGTTCTGAGAACTGGAGTTCTATCGCACCCTCGGATGGATCTAGATACTCCCAGATGTAGACATCTCCACGCTCTGTGGATATACCTATCTCCTCCCAGCCGTTGTTGTTAATGTCGTGGACAGTAACACCACTGACTGGATTGTCAAACTCGTTTGAGAGCCAGACCTCTTCGTGCGTCATGAAGCCAGTTCCATTAGTGGAGTGCTTCATCTCATAGACTCCAATCTGATTGTCAAAGCCTACAACCACCTCACGTCTTCCATCACTATCAGTGTCACCAACATCGAGATCGACCACGTCACGTAAGTGATTCTTGGTCCAATCAGACTGTTGATTGATACCATAGACAATGTCATGGAAGGTGTAGAAGTATGATTGGTCTCCAATGATTCCAGCTGGAATGTAGATACTAAAGGAGAAGGTTGCTGAATACATGAATCCAGCACCATCTATGTCAGTCACACACGGTGAGAAGATCGATAGCTGAAGTGGACCCCAACCATATGGAAGTGGATTGGAAAATGAATACCACACTACACCACCAGGATATTCTGTACGTACGATATAATCAGGTAGGGTATTGAGAGTTTCCTGATAGTTCCAAGTACGACATCTCGTTGTACTCGAAACCATACCCAAGCGATCCTCCAGAGGAACACCCATGGTTTCATAGGCAACTACGACCGCACGCTCTGGGGATTCCAGTTCTTCGATATCCACAAACATCTCATCATCATAGGATGTTGTAGCCTGATGTGGATTGGTCTCTGTGAAGTTAAAGTGAGAGTCTTCTTGACTCACAACAACCCAAACATCAGTGTCAGCCTTACCATATCGGTTATAGACTGCAGACATAGCAATAGCAAACTGATAATCTCCATCCTCATCATCATCATAGAGTCTTACAACGTCTACGTCATGAGCTTGGAAGTAAGCTTGGTCATTGAAATTAAGAGAAACACCTGTCCAGCCACCGGAAAAGTCCTTGATGATATATGAGGCACCAACATGACCATAGGAAGACCCAGTCATAATATTCCATGAATCGTACATGTATACAATTCCTACATTGTTAGGATCGTACTCAAAGATATGTGGATAATATCGATAGGTTTGAAATAGACCACTATCCGTATCCCTCAACAGTATTGGACCCATCCAACCCATGGATGGATCGAAACCTGTTATTGCTATATAATGGACTCCTCCACCGTCATAAACCTCCCAAGTGATGTACATGTCACCATCATCCATGAAATGGACATTGGGACGAATCTCACGTACAATAGGACTGACATTTCCACTATAGGTCATCCCAGCAGATGTCATCAAGTGTTCTCCAGGAGACCAGATTCTATTGACCTCCCAATATGCCTGAACCCAAACCTGAGATGAGTTTTCATATACCATGTATATGAAGTCCTCTAATGCTCCTGTACCCTTTGCCATCGACTTAATGGATCGCTCTGTGGCAAAGCTATCGAGTAGCTCGTCAGGCGGCGGAAACTGCCACTCAGTTGTCTTTAGTGGTATAATTGGATAGTTTGGAGAGGCTGTGACATACTCCACTTTCATGTACTCAGAGTCTGTACCTGGAATCCACTCCCAGAGGTCAAATCCGTTAGTGTGTCCAATCACAATCTCCTGAGCTCCATCATAGTCTTGGTCGTCAAGCTTGAGCACACTGACTGGATTCCAGTACGTGACCTCCTCAGGAGCCTCCCATGCCTGATAGAAAGTTCCTCCTTGACACTCATAGATATGAACGAATCCATGCGGACGGTCTAAACGATTGTCTTCAATACCACCAAGGATGACCTCCTTGTATCCATCCTCATCAGTGTCACAGAGTGTCATAGCATGAATCTCAGCATAACTGAATGCATTGATCTCAGGATTTCCAACAAGGAAGTATCTACCATTCATAGATGGACTTGTGACAAAGAACTCATTGTCCTGGGTACCCTCAAAGTCACCAACTGGTATATTGTAGATAAACAGGTATGGACCCGCCGCTACAGCAATCTCAAGCTCACCATTGTAGTCAAGATCGTCACCAACAGCCATTGCTGTCACTCCTTCCACATAGTCCCACTCAGGTTGTTCGGACCAAGCCGAATCACGCAGGTCAAACATGTAGACGAACTGTAACTCGTCACCACCAAAGAGACCCTTATCCTCAAAGACATAGATCTGCAAATGAGCGGCAACAATGATTTCCTTGTATCCATCTTGGTCAAGGTCTACATCGGCAACCAAATGCGTAGCATGGTCCCATATCCTCCGGTTGAATTCACCAGAGATACCCTCCAAGTCCTCATAGAGGTAGGGCGATATATCGGTGACATCTGTGTGATTCAGGTCGAATGACCTAAACATCCGTTTGTATGTGTTGTTGGCAAGATGCTCAAAGGCATAGACGTTGTTGTCATAGTCCCCAACAATGAACTCATCATTTCCATCTCCGTCGATGTCACCCGAGTCAATTGACAGTGTCCATTCTTCAAGATCAAAGTCATTGCTCCATGACTCGTGGACATGGAAACCGATGTTACTATACAATTCCCATCCATCTAGAGCTCCACTCATCAGACTGAAGTCAAGCTGAACAACTCGTGGATAGCTTGCAACCATATAGCTCTCAGTTGTGTCAAACTCAGGAGCAGCCCAACCAATACGTTGATTCCACTCACGGTATCCAGCAAGAGTCCACTCAAAGTCCATATCCCACCCATTGTACTCATACCATCGCTCCAGAGAGTAGCCACTGGTGTATCCACCGATGACTGGCACAATTCTGACATCAGTGAAATTCTGGTATTTCATATTGGTTTCAGGGAGCGGGTTCGACATGACCTTCTTGTCCTCAACCCAAATCGGATTCTCAGCTGTTCCTTCATTAATCCAGCAAGTTGCACCCATCTTGTTATCATAGCTCAGGATGATGTCCATATCACCATCTGAGTCAATGTCAACCATCTCTGGTTGACCCCAGACCTTACTGGTTTCCTTGGCATTTATTGTGTCGTAGTAACCTCTAACCAAGGTGAAGTTTAGAGCGCCATGCTCATACCACATGTTCTTGGCCATGTAGACGTATCCGTTTGAAACGGTGAAGTCAAGGTCTCCATCTCCGTCAAAGTCTGCAAAGTCAAGCTTTGGAGCAGTCTTTGCCATATTGATGACCTCGGTGAGTTCACCAGTTTCATCTATCTCGAATAGGTCGATTCGATCACCGAAATTCGACACTTCATCAGGCCTATAGTAGAAGGCAACTGATGCTCGTCGTGGGTCAGTACCATAGCTGATAAGTGGAATATCCTCAAGGGAGGTGTCCTCATCAAAGAGACCCAATGCGATGAATGGCCATATGCTATATTCGT
>JAEOST010000674.1 GCA_016840245.1 Candidatus Thorarchaeota archaeon | reverse complement strand
GTGAATTTCAGCCATATGATAGACTCCTAGCCTATCTTTAACGCACTTGATGCTCGATGTCTTATCATAAATTGTTGAGTATTATAACTCATGTTGGTGTGGAGACTCTTGCGCTTCGTGAGACCATTGAACCTGATCCAGCTTCATATTGATAGGATCGGGGAAGTAAGGGAGATGTTTGAGTTTGTGATTTGCAACCAAGGTTGTAGTGTCATCAAAAACTATTGATTCAAGATTCTCAAAGTGAAACAATGTGGAGATGTCAATTGATTGGAAAGCATTCTCGTTTAGGTGAAGATAACGGAGATCAGATGAACGGGTCAACTGACTAAGGTCGATTTCCTTAAGCAGATTCCCTGAAAGCACAAGATATTGGATATTGCTCAGTGCTCGGAGTGGACTTAGGTCCAGCTCTTTGAGTCTGTTATCAGAAATATAGAGCCACCGAAGCTCCTTGCAATTGCTTAATGGCGAGATATCGATTTCTGTGAGTCTATTGTCCGAAAGCTCAAGTGCCTGAAGTTCAGAGCATCGTGCTATTGGGCCAAGATCAATGTGAGTGAGTTCATTTGAGGTCATGCTAAGTATTTTCAAATTTGAACAGAAAGATAATGGTGAGAGATCAATCTCAGTGAGTAGATTCGTATCAAGATTGAGCTTCTCAAGCCTACCACATTGGCCCAGAGGTTCTAGACTGATGGATTTTATACTCGTATCTGATAGGTCGATTTCTGTATAGTGGTCATCTTTTACGACCTGATACTTTTCTCCATCTGACGCAACATACCGTATGGTGAACCGGGTCACCTTGAACCTCTCCATTTTAACGTGTAATTATTCGTTGATTTCTTTTGTGGATATGTCATTGAACCATAATAAAGGTCACTCGTGAGATAAAATGCTCGTCCAAACAACCAAACCAACGAGTCATCTCCTCTAAGTTCTATCGAGATGAGCCCATGGTATAGGTTTGGGAATTGTATCCATGAACCGTTTAATGATCTCACGGATTCCATCAGGATTATGGACACCATCAAATACCAAGGCAGGACCCTCAATAATATCAGATGTGAAAATCTCAACATCACCCATACCAATCTTCCGTTCATCGGGGGGACCTGCGCTATGAAGATGTGCGATCTCATCAAAGAATACTCTCTCTGTTGTCCTTGAGAACACACCTTTCCGTACTCTGACATTCCAAGTTGTTATGATGTAAAGTGTAAACCAGCGTCTACTCTCAGCCAAAGTGACTAACACGATTCCAAAAGCCATGGCACCAGCACTTATGGACCAAGATACCAGATCACGACCTAGGCCGCCATAGGATGTTACAATCATGAATCCAGTTCCGACAATAAAAACGACTGTGCCAAATACATAGTAGAAGATGAAAGAAGCACGCTTAGGATAGAAGATATTTACCAGGCGCTCTCTCTTATCTACTGGGAAAGGTTCGGGCTCAGTCATGTGGCTCACAAACGTGGTTCTGTCTAATCATCTTATGAAAGTGTCGAATATCCAAAATGAAATGATGCCCGACACAAAAGATGCATCGGGCGTTATGTCCGATTCTAAGAGGGGTATATTTCCCACAAAGTATCACAAGCATGCACAACATGACCCACAAGGGTTCGAACCTCGTCAGCTGTAAGGTCTGTATCGTTGGTCTCTGCGATGACAATAATGTCGTCATCATCATCAATCGCGAACTTCACGCCATTTGCTTTCCATGACTCTTTCAGCATGTCATAAGCAAGTTTCATTCTCTTGGCCTCTTCGACCTCATAGAAGTTTGTGAATGGCGCAACAATGTAAGCCCACGACTCATCTTTGTTGGCTATGATCTTGATCTTCAAGTCCTCGAAGTGGTCTGTCTTCCACCTCATCATTAGGACATTGTCTTCGCGTGTGTACTTGACATCTACTGAATCAAGTAATGAAGCAACATGGTCTATAATATTCAGTGCGGGCACCTCGGTCGCTTGATGCCATTCGCCACATATTAAGGTGTTTGGGGCCAGTTCCAGTAAGTGAAAAGGTTAAATATATATCGTGCCACATACTATATCGTCGTACGTAGTAATTATGGAGCTTGTGGACATATGTCAAGTGAAGAAGACAAAGCAGGACCCGAAACTGAGTATGAACGGTGGTCACTCGAGATTCGACGTGGTGCTCTGTCTTTAGCCATAATGGCAATTATCCTCGATGGCGAATCCTACGGATACGATATCATGAAAAAACTTGGTCAAGAGAAATATGATGCACTCCAACTAGAGCCAAGTACAACATATCCCCTTCTTCGTAGACTGGAGAAGAGAGGAATTTTGGAGGGAAGATGGTCTGATACATCAGGTAAGCGGAGAAGGTTATACTATGTCACTAGAGATGGGCGAAGAATTCTACGGAGGATGGTTAAGAGTTGGCAAAGCTTGAACGACCAACTAATGCTTCTGACAAAGGAGGCTGGGCTGAAATGACTGAAGAACCAGTTAGAGTGATTGAAGAGTATTTGACACTCGTTAACGAGCATCTGCCTGAGTCTATCTCGGAGGACGTGATAACAGAGCTTCGGACCTATATGTTCGAAACGGCTCGCGACCTTGGAGAGGGGGAGATCACCCTCCCGTCAGCTAAGAAGGTAGTCGCTCAGTTTGGAGCTCCAAGCGAAGTTGCTGAGGAATACAAGTACTCTATGCTTCCAGAAACAATTCCACCAAAGAGTACAGCTCCTTCAGATGAGAAACCAACTCCTCAGCAGGAGAGTGAAACTCAGATAGAAGCTGAAGAGCTTAAACCCCGAAAGGATCCTACTGTATCACCCTCAGAAGTATTTCTGCAAGGAGTATCTATTGCGGTCGTATGGGCGTTTCTTATACTACTCGCGTCAACTCTGATTGGACCCATTTGGATATATCCAGGGACTCCGTTTATACTCCTAAGTCAAATCACGCTGGTTGGGATTGGTTTAGCTGTACTGATCCATAATCTCAAACGTCAGAAGACAATTCTTTGGAAACGTAGCTATCCGGAGTGGTCGATTTTACAGAGGTTTCTAACACTACCAGAGAATGTAGTCAAGGAACCTCGTGATGCTCAGGTTGTAGTTGATATTATCGGTTCTCTAACGGGAGTAGTCTTGTTCCTCCTATCATCTCTATTTGCCCCAACTCCATTATACATCCCAATAATTGCAGTCCCAGGCGCGATATCTCTTCTTACTAAAGCATACTATAGTGGAAAACGGATGAGCTCTCAAGATCAAACTGGTTATATCAAAGGCGAGTTCGCATACACATTTCTTGCTTTGTTGCTCATGGATAGTTCTCAAATCTGGTTGACGAGTTATTTTCAGGAATCAATTAACCTGTTAGTGGTCGCATTTGTTGTATACTCTATACTTTGGGGATCAGTACTATTATTCCAACTTGTCACACGAAGTGGTGATCTCTGGTGGGATGTAGATGATTCCGAACCTGTAGATTCTGCAAAAGAAAGTGAAAAGCTAGTTCATAGAACGAAGAATATTGCAGGCTCTACCATCCTTAGATTAATCGGATGGATTATACTCTTCACAGTTATTCCAACATACAGTCTAACGTTATCCCAAACTGTTTACGCACCATCGTATGCTGCTTTTTGGATAGCAGGTTTCTTTGGACCTATCTTTCTTGGTCCAGTTGTTTTGTACTATCTTTTCAGGCGCTGGAGAATCAAGAGCGGTAGTTCGAAATCTATCATTGGCGAGCGAACAAGAGCTGAGGCGTTAGGAGACCTCATAGTTACAGCATATCTATTCATTGGGTTCATGGCTGGCATCTTATTCTGGATTGAACCAAACCATCTCTCGGACCAGTATTTGATGGTCACCCGTGACCTTGGACATACGGGAGCATTGTACTTCACGATTGGATACGCTTCTTCTCATCTGCTCCTCGTGATAGGTCTGGCCATGCGAATCATTGGGGATTGTCTAGAGTTC
>JAEOST010000673.1 GCA_016840245.1 Candidatus Thorarchaeota archaeon | reverse complement strand
CGTTCATGGGGATTATCATCAAGAAAGACCATAGAGTCCAATCCAATGTTGATTTCTTTAGCAAGTTCGACAAGATTCTGGAATTTAGGTTGCCAGTTTATTCGATAGGCAGCAAAGTGCTCCTCTTTGAGAACCTGGAATGGATGTTCACGGAGCACTTGGATAGCATCATCGAAGTTATTCTTACTATTCAATGCAAGAATGACTCCACGGTTATAGAGACTCAGTAATGCACGTTGAAAGTCAACGAATTCGATACCAGGTGAAGTATTTCCTAACTTTATGCCTTCCAAGCCATCTTCGCCAATGACTCCACCCCAAAGAGTGTTATCCATGTCAAGTACAATGCACTTCTTCGAGAGCCCCTTGAGTGCTCGAACGTATCTAACATATTCATCCGCAAGGTATACCGTGAAGTCTTCGCCAAAGGGAACGGAACCACGATAGTATGTATTCCAATTAGTAATGTCCTTCTTTCCAAACGAGGAAGCAACACCATCAACATCAATACAGAATATTCGGGTAGATTCACTAATACTCTCCTCAAGAAGTCTATTCGTTCTCTCAACGAACACCTTGAGGCCAATCTTCTGCTTGTTGTCAACAATACCTAAGGGTGTAAAGACGGGGACAATGAAATTGTTAACTAGAATTAAAGCGGATGTGTTTTCTTCAAGCGTCTTTGCTATTTGTGAAACTTCATTCGCAATCCGTTTCATTTCATGTTCTCGCTCAGAATCATCCATTTTCACAAACTTAGCAAGGAATAGTTGATCGACAAGCGACCATAAATCAACGGAGAGGACAACCATGTCAGGATTCAATCTATAGAGTTCCGACTTCTTGTCAAGACTTTCCTGACGAAAAGTATTGAATCCACCAACGAATGTTGTTGGTAGGAGACCCTCAAGTCGAGTCTTAACATCAATACAAGCCGCCAATGGCTCGAGTGTTGAGGACCCGATCACAGCTAGGTTTAGTCGTTTTTTTTCATCCTCTGATGGAGCAAGTGACATCTGTTCGATTTTCTTAAAGGCACTCCAGTGGCTGAGATAGGTTGGTGTTTCTCTGACTGATTCAAGAATCTTCTTAACTTTTCCTTCTGAATCGTCCATTCTTCTCACTCTTCTGGTAGGATTTCTTGTATTTTATCGTTTAGCAGTTTCTGTACTGACACTGAATTGATTGAATGTGCGTCACCATAGACCAACACAACTGCTGCGGCAAGCTCTGATGTATATGATAGACTCACCAGCAGAGTTAGTTGATTTGCTTCAGAATATTGCACATACGGGACACCGGACTCGTATCGTAGGATTTGGATGTATCTTAATGAAGAGGGTTTCTCGATTCCTAAGGCCTTCACAACTGCTTCTTTTCCAGCAAAGTTGGCTGCTAGATGAGGTGCTGGATTACTGTAGCTGAAACAATATTTCAATTCGTCCTCTGAAAATACACGCTGAATGAAAGGTGAATCAATAGTATGTTCTCTAAACCTCTTGATTTCAACCAAATCTATGCCAATGCTAAGGTTGGAAGAATCTCGGGTGTCATTCACGTTAGTTCAGATGCGATGAGCCCGAGTTCTTCTTATAACGATAATGAATTGTTGGTCTTCATTCCCAGCTCTGTTTTACTCTGGAACGAAATGACCAGTACACAATACCTATGATGATTATGACTCCAGCTCCTCCACCAATCACGATATAGATAGTATTCAGTTCTAAGCCAGATGGTGTATCAATACCATCGATATTTTCGAAAGATGATACTCCCAAATTACCAAATTCATCCTCTGCTGTCACCATATACTGGATGGTCTTATTGTAACCAGGCCAAGGTATTGTTGCTTGCCATAAGTCGCCAGACTGATGGACCATTGTTACATTACTTACGGTTGACATGCCATCATCGGAATAGAATAACATGACAAGAAGTAAGTCACTCTCATCAGTGATTGTAGCATCCACTGTAATATCAGAGGTGGCCTGCATTGCTGTATTGCTAACGGAGATTATTGGAGGATCAAAATCATATGATGCGTGGATGCCAAAGTCAATTGTCTGTTTCACAAATTTGTCACCGGTTAGTTCGACTCCATAATATTCGTAGGCAAACATTGGCTGGTAATCACCATAGGGTGACGCTCCAGAAACAACTAAGACACTTGTACTATCAACTCCCAATCCGACTTCTATAGTCGCGCAGACGAAGGCACCCCGGTCCCCATCATCATGAGCAAGGGGTGCAATAAAGTCAGTATCCCAAATTTCAGCTGATTCGTTATAGTATAGAATTGGATAGACATTGCTGATTGTAGTTGTTTCAAGTGCGACTGGGTTCACACCGTAGGCAGGTGTTGCACTGTTGCTACCGTAGAGGAGGTTTGGTCCATGCATCAACACCTTGTCCACTCCAAGTCCAATCTCCATCACCAGAGGATCCATACTCGTCCCTGTAGCTACAACTCTGTAAGGTTCAACACAATTTGAAATTGAATCATATACTTGTGAAGGCTCTGCGTAGACATGTGAACCAACAGCCTCAAGGAGAAGACTCGTGCTGTCCAGTTGTGGTTGTGCTCCACCATAATCGGAGTCATATGAAACCCACATGAACTTACCACCCGCATTATACCAACTTGAGATGGCAAGAATCTCAGAGGACCTGAAAATACTCTCTTCGCCATATATCGATCCAATAATGAGGGCCTTAGCGTCGGCGAGAATACTGGAGTTAAGACCACCTAGGGCCCATACAACATTGTATCCCATGGCAGTTAGTTCTGCTCCGAGCTCGAGATCTATAGCTTCCACATAGGAGCTTCTCTGCCCATGGGAGTAGTCGAATACTATCGTGTAAGTTTCGGTATCTAGTGCTTCAACATATATGGGAAGTACAGTTACAACTAGTGAGAATGTTACCAGTGCTACCGCAAATCTGGACCTCATTGTCCTACCTCAACTCAATGAGAACATGTTTGCTTATATTTCCAATTGTTTTTCTATCGTACAGGTTCTAGTAATGCTGTAGACCAAGGATACTTCTCTAGTACACTATTCATCAAACGACGTACCTTTGCTTCCTCAGATGTTCCAGAGTATGCAAGAAGAAGGACGAGTCCACCTCGTGTCCGTTTGAACTTCTGGTACATTGTCTTGCTTGTGTTTATGGAGTCGCATACGATCATGACATTAGCTTGAGGTATGTCGAGGTCTCTCTCTCCAACGGGAGACATGACTAGAGCCCGTTTTTCAGGGTCCTCCCGAAACTCCCTGAGAACCTCACCCTTGTCTGGTGTCTGACCGGTTATTGTAAGTGTTGGGAGTCCAGCCATCTCAAGGACAGACTTGACCTGTTTTACTGTTTCAAGATATGATGTTAGCACGAGACTCTTATCATGTCTGACAGCAACTTCAAGAACCTTTGTCACCTTTGCAGAAATCTCGGGTAAGACGCGCCGTAGTTCTGATACATTGAAGTAGTGTTTTAGGTAATCATTGTAGAACATTCGTAAGAATCTCTTAGGGGGCATTGCATAGACATACTTCCGAAGCATCAAGAGGGATGAGTATTGCCCCTTCAATTCCTCACTTACAGGAAGTCGCTCAAGCATTAGATGGACTCTGCGTGGGTCACCCTCAACGAGATCAAGATTGTCCTCATCTGCAAGCTCGGCCATAATCTCTTGTCGTGTACCTCGAATTAACTCATCTAGCACCTTTGCAATCGATCGTATCTTCACATCCGTGACTGTAGCCATGGCAAGAAAGGTTGGTTCCAAGAAATCCTCAACATCTGTTCCATAGAGATCTTCCATTGAGATGACCTGAGACTCCGGGATAAATTGCTGTAGGGTCTTCAGCTCGTTACGAATCTCAAGTTGATCATTTGTAAATACTGCATGATCATCCCTCAATGTACCACTCATTCCAACCAACCACTTGTCACCAATCTGCCTTAGTAGGGCAGGCCAGGGAAACACAATGGCAGACCTATCACCGGTGCGTTTCACAAGTGTGTCTACCTCATTGATGAGGATGACATCAAAGGATTCTATCAATGTGAGATCCTTCTTCAGAAGACCAGTAAGGACCTGAGGTGTGGCTACAATCACTCGCTTCTCTTTCATGAGCCAAGCTCTGCGTCCAGATGGAACTCGTGAGGAAATCTCACCCAAGTCTTCGTCAAGACCACCATACTCACCCCTCAGATAGTCTACGGTCTCAGCGAGAGAGGAGGAGGAATGGACAACGATGATGAACTTCAAGTCAGGAAATCGTTCTACCACAAGCTGATGTGTGATGAACCGCTTCCCAAGTCCACAATCTAGTTCAAGCAGAAGGTTTGTGCCCTTCAACTCAGCCACACGGTCCAAGATGTACTCTTGATAACCACGCGGTGTATACTTGGGCTTTGCCTCGGACATTTCACCATCTCATCATTTCTGTGGATTAAGAACCCATCTAAAATACTTTGAACACCTTAGCTAGAGAGGGGCTCATAACATGCATCTTGAATTGGTAGAACTTACCAAAGGGCACTATGTGTACATCAAACTCACGATCAACTAAGCGTTGAGCAGTCTCCTCAATCAGGTCGTTAGCAAAGTCCGGTTCAGATTTACTTTCACCGAGGTGTGCAAACGAGTGAAGAATTACACCTGAGCACTCTGCTTTCTTGCATAACCATCGGATATTCTTCACTGTCTTGCGTAAGACAGTAGTTCTATCGTCCTCATCCTTTGCCTCAGCCTGAATCCAGACGAGTATTGATTCATCTAGTTGCGTTTCTATATCTATCGTAGTATCGTCTACAATATGGGGACTATACCAAAACTCCTTCACGTGGAACATGAGTAGACGCAATAGTATTGACCTCGGTTCTTAATGAGAAGTTATACAGTTTGCTTTTAAGTATCGCATTGAAGATAGAGCAAAATATGGTTAGGACGCTTCAGAAAGTATTATAGACGAATTGAAACGGCTGAGCCAGAACTACTAGACAATTCATTGGAGTTTGGACAATGACCTATGACCTCGTTATAGCAGGAACAGGCCCTGCTGGCTTAATGACCGCAGAACAAGCTGCAGCCAAAGGCCTGAAGACATTAGTTTTGGAAAAACGTGCACAGGTGACTGACTCCCTAATGGGGGAGTTGGTGACTGACAAGGCACTGAAACTTCTACGAGTCAAACCAGATTCGGAATATATCGGAAACAAGTACACCGCTATCGTTGGTGAGAGTCTTGACACTGGAGCTGGAATCAGCGTGGGAAAGGGACTCCTTGGTAACTCGTATATCTTCGATGAAGACAAATGCCAAGAGCTGATGAGAGACCGTGCATTGGCTGACGGTGCCGAGTTTAGATACAAGGCTCGTGTAAAGAGCGTCATTAGAGAAAATGGGACAGTTGTCGGAGTGAAATACAACGATGATGAAGAGGTTCGAGCAGGACTCACTGTTGGTGCGGATGGTTCATTTAGCAGGGTCTCTGAAACCGCGGGTTTTACTCATCCAAAGTGGCTATTGAGCTACGGTATCAGATGGAAGCTTGAGGGCTGTAAGGATGTTGATCCCGGAACAGCGTACTTCTATGTCGGTAAGGACGTAGGTCTAGGTTATCTGTGGTTATATCCAAGAAGCAGTACCGAGGTCAACCTTGGTATAGGTCGCGTACCCTCATCACGAGACAAATGGGAGCAACTACCGCCAATGAAAGATGTCTTAGCAAAGTACAAGGATAGACTCCCAGGTTTGAAGGACTCGAAGATTGCAGCTGTGAATGGTGGAGTAGTACCATGTGCAGGACTCATTCCTAAGTTCAGCAATGCTGGTGTGGCACTTGTTGGTAACTCTGCAGGACAGGTCTCGTCCATTGTAGGTGGTGGTGTGACCACATGCTTCCACGCAGGCAAGGTATTAGCCAAACATGCAGCGAGAGCAGTTGAGGAGAACGACTTCTCGAAGAAGAGTATAGAACTCTACGAGAAGGACTACAGAAGGAGCAAGTTAGCATTCAACATTGTCAATACTGGAAAGGGCTTCTGGGCCATCTCGAAGTATGCTATGCACAACGATCCCATTGCCGCAGCAGAAACAGTCCTCGGACAATTAGACGCAAGGACTCTGAATGCACTCATCCAGGGGCAAGCAGGTGTTTCAGACTACATGACACTTCTGTCAGACTTTCTCCCCTTAGTCTTGAGCATTGGCAAGGGTTACCTAAAAAGCGTAGCAATCAGTGGATTATAATTCTCAAAATGGGGCAAAAGAGCAGGAAAAGGTCCACCCCCCCACCCTTCCTGCTTCGTCACACCAGAATCCCGGTGTGTAATGCCCGGATTTACTCGCGGTGTACTGCGACACACACGTTGAGTAGTTACCCGCTTTTGGTGGGTTACTTTTTCTATAACATATAGCATATAAAGATGTATCGTTAGTCAAGAGTCATCAAGTTAGTATGTTGCTAGTAAGTAACAGAAACTAATCAATGAGACAAGAGACTAAGGATAATCATTGATTCTGGAGAACTATGAGGAGGATGTGATATGAGCTGACAATCATCCAGTATATTTATCTGGATGCATACTCAATTTATACCACGAAGTTATGGGTGGCCTGGGCATGTCAATAGGTCGAGATTTAGCAAGCAAATTGAGTCTACTTGGATTAAAGACGGGGATGACTCAAGATTCCAGAACAGTTCATGTTCTGAGTGTAATTTTAAGAGCTCTTGGAAAGACTTCACAGCCACTTGCATTTAGAGAGATATTCGATGCTCTATTGGAGGACCAACCAGATACTCAACTAACTGATGCTTGGGTCCATCGCGTAATCAAGAACTTAGTAGAGTTGAAACTCTTACGTGTGGAGAGTGAAAAGGCGTACAGAAAACGATACTACACAGATCTTAGTACAATAACCTCAGGATTAGAATACATCAAGTCACAGTCAATCGAGAAGGTCAGAGAGAAGAAAGTAAACCTAGACCATGAGCTAGAAGACCTCGATGACGTGGACTGTGGGACAATCGCGGAGGGATTGGTTGAAGAAGTAACTGGTCTAAAACAAAAACTAAGTTCGAGATTCATCAGAGGGATTGAAGAGTTCCATAGAATCACTGATTTCTCTTTGTATCAAGTTGCACAAGAGGGAGACATCATCAGAAATTGTATGCTGTGGGTTGCACCATTTATGACTCCTGATGCCCTTGAGCGGATAGATAGAGTGTGCACTGCTGCGAGTAGAGGTGTAGAGGTTCGATATTTCGTCACACAAGATATCGTAGCGCAGGATAGTAAAATTGCCAGCAAATTCGGAGCCCCCGCTGTGCAGGGATTCCTCGTGAAGATACTTAAGCTCAGGAAGGAAGGAAAAATTATAGATTTCAGGGTCTATACAGGTCCTCGAAATACCTACCAATTTGCTAGTTTGAACAACGACCGGATAGCATTCTTTCTCACATATGATCCAATTACTGCAGTCTACTTTACTCATGATTTCAATCCAGAATTAATCAACAACAGCATCAGTACATTTGACGAGTATTGGGAAACAGCCCCTTCATTATTTGACTTCTTCCAGAAGGGAAAAGACGAAGCAGGGGGATTTCTTACCGGGGTTATTTCTGGTGCTGCATCAGAGGTGAAAGACGAGGATGATGGGTAAGAGTCGGTACATTCAATTTGTAGTGAAGACAGAAATATGATTCAAAACGAGGAGGTTGTTTGAGTATTTCATTGGATCGAGAGGCACTAGAAAGATTGTCGTTGTTTGGCCTTCAAAGTCGCGCGTTATCAATACTGAAAGTTATCCTCAAAGATCAGGTATCCTCCTCAGAACCTCTCACATCCAGTGCGATACATGATGCAATAAAGAAAGAGGGCACGGGCTCCGATTTAACAAAGGCGTGGATTCACAGGGTGCTAAAGAGCCTAGTTGAGATGCGGCTTATACGGATTGAAAACGAGCAAGCATATAGAAAGCGATACACAACAGATGTGGATACCATTACGAATGGGCTTGAATTTTTGAAGACCCGGTCTATTGCTGACATTAAAAAAGAACAAGCACGGATGGAAGAGAAACAAGAGATGATAGAACGCTGTGATTGCTCCACTATAGCTGAAACATTGGTTGGAGATGTCACTGGACAGAAAGTGCAGCTTGGTTCGAGATTTATCAGAGGTCTTGATGAGTTCTATCGTGTCTCAGATAACTCAATTTTTGCAGCGGCTCAAGAAAAGGACATTATCAGAAACTCCCTACTCTGGTTATCGCCATTTGTCACACATGCCACTGACAGAATTAAGAAGATGGTATCAGCTGTAGAAAATGGAACAGAGATAAGATACTTAGTTGCACGCAATATCTTTGAGCAAGGTAACCTAATAGGAGAGGCAGTTGGACTCAAGAAAGTTCAGGAAGCACTGGGAGTTTTGGTAAGTATTTATGGAGAGGGAAAAATAGATGTCAGAATATATGACGGCCCAAAAAATGCATACAATTTTACAAGTCTGAATGAGGATCGAATTGCATTCATTTTGACTCAAGAACCGCTAACTGCAATTTATTTTACCAGAGAGTTCAATCCAGACCTGATTTGTAACAGTATAGAGTCATTTGACAAGCTATGGACTGCAGCACCTTCATTCTTGGAGATGATTCTCTCACATATGAAAGATGGAAAGTTTGAGGATCCTAAGGCACTGTCACAGATTTTCCCAGGTCTAGCAGAAGGAAAGGAGAATGAATCAGCGACATAGGGGAGGGTCAAGTTTGAGTGATACGGAACAATTCGATATGATTGGTATAACCGTTGGTGAGAAACGAATGAAAGTTCTTGCTGCCCTACTTAGTCTGAGCACAAGTAGTGCCTCAGCAGTTAGCTTTGAAGAACTCTATGAGAAGATAGGAGAATATGAAGGGGGAAATCCTGGTGCTAAACCTCTGATTTACAGGAGCTTGACTTCACTTGAAGAAGAGGGGTATCTTAGTGTCAATAGAGCGGGATATCGGCATGAATATTGGACAGAGTTTCATATGATCAGGAAAGCTCTTGATAAAAAGAAGAATGACACCATTCAAGAAGCTGAGAGGGAGAAGCAGGAGGTTTACAATCTGCAGAAAGAGATTGATAGAATCGATCTAGGTGAACTCGCAGCAGGATTAGTTCTTGAAATGTCTGGGAAGAAACAGCAAAGACAGCCCAGATACGCACTTGGTCCCGAAAGTACATACTGGTTAATTGATAATGAGATATATGACAAAGCACGAAGTGGGGACATCATTCGATTTACCATGGACTGGATAGATCCAACTCTTGAGCATGAAATGAACCGACAAATAAGAGGTGTTGATCTTCTCGGGCGCGGAGTGGAAATCCGAAGTCTCTTATCAAGAGAATCATTAGAAGATGACACGGTATATGAAAGAAGAGCAGAAGTCTATAGAGATTGGATGAAAAAGGACTACAGACTCAATGTTAGAATCAGGCTTGAATCATCTCGCACATACCAGTTCATTTCATTGAATAGTGAAGGGATTGTCCTAATTGTTGCAGAAAATCCACTCACAGCAACATGGATACCAAGAGAGGCTAATCCATCATTAGT
>JAEOST010000672.1 GCA_016840245.1 Candidatus Thorarchaeota archaeon | reverse complement strand
GACCTTTTCAGCTAGAAGAACTGCACGTTTAACAATTGCATCTGCCAGAGACCTGTATAAACAGATGAACTGGTCTGGATGTTATGATGCATTCTGCGAGGCAAGGGAGTGGATGCAACGAGCGAACTGGACGCTGGTTGATGACATCGCACCTGAGATAGTTCAATGGGGTACAAATCCCGTCGAACCAGACTTCTCTGGTTTTCAGTATTGGGTCCATATAACAGACAATCTTTCAGGTGTTGAGTCAGTCACATTGCATGCTTTGGTTGATGATGCAACGGAATTCAGTCTTGCTTGCCAGAAGGTGGATGGAAACTGGACCACTTCTGTTCCAGAATGGGAGTGCATCAGTGATACGGAATTTTGGATTGAAGCCATCGATCGCGGATTAAACACGATATCAGGTGGAGAGTTCAACCTCATTGTTGAAACTACTACAGAAAGTACTACTGTGACCGAAACAGAACCTCCAAGTACTACTGTGACCGAGACGGAACCTCCACCCTCCGACTACTCAGGTGTAATTATTGCAGTAACGGGTTGTGCATTATGTGTAGTTGTAGTGATTGTTTTCATAAAACGGAGGATTCGCGGTTAACAAAAAGTCAAGTTGGGCGTTTTTTCTAACAAAATTCATTACAATAGAGTGTATATGATAAGTATGTTCTCACCTTGAGGGAGAGATGAAACAAATGAAGCTACCAAGTAGATCCCTGATTTTGACTCGTGGATTATTTTCTGTTGCTGCCATTTCTCTGGTCGTCTTCTCAGTAGGACCATTGGAAGGCAGTCTGTTCACTCTGATTTCATTGGTCATTCTAATTGGATTAGTATGCAGTAGTGGGACGAAGACTGCTACCATTGCCAGTACTGCCAAGACCGCTAGCAGAGAAGATGACTCAATTGAAGAATATGTTCCAGAAGTAGAGGAACCCCGAGCTGAGCTTAAGGAATTACCAATCGAGACTATTGAAGGGATTGGCACTAAGTATGGAGCAATGTTGAGAGCATCTGGAATCGAAACCGTAGCTGATCTTGTCGCGTCCAAACCTGACCAAATAGCTGACATTTGCCATGTCAACATTGCTGTGGCTTCCAGATGGCATGCTATGAGCAAGTTCTGCTGGTTGGAAACAGTATCTGAAGAGGATGCTGAGGCAATCGTGTATGCAGGAGGTATCATGGATTTGGAGGAGCTTGCAGAAGCAAATGCCAAGGACCTTCTTGATGATATTCTTGAATCAGTAGAATTAGGTCATGTACAAATTCCTGAAGGATACAAATTTGATCTTGATATGGTAAAACGATGGATTGAGGACGCAAAACGTCGAATAACTTATGGTTAAGAAAGTTGTATTCGACTAGTCAATATTCAAATAGCGCCCTAACTCACCAGCTGACAATCGGTTAGGAGCTGGTTGAACAATGTCAGAAACGTCTGACTCTCCTAGTAGTGATTCAATATGGATACCACTTGTGTTGAAGTATGGTATTCTCTATAGTTATTGGCGTACAGCAATACTTGTCTTTGCACAGCAGTTTCTTGGTATCGGATGTGCATTGCTTGCAGGAGAACCTCTACTACAAGTGATTAGTGACTCCTGGATGTATCTATGGGTCATTCTTTGGTTTCTAGTTACATTTCTTGTAAGACGAGCTATTGATGGAGGACTGAAGCTGTTTCAGGTCCCAATTTCTCCTTATGATCCAGTGAGTCCCTTACATGATCGAAAAAAGAAGGTACTGGTAAAAGCTGCCAAATCATCGCCAAATAAACCTGAGCATGATGAAGCTACTTGGTCCTATGCTCCCTTCTTCAATCCTCCTTTCCATTACAATGCTCGCCGCAAGAAACAGTTACACCGATTGTTGAAAGACCCTGCAAAAGAGGATAAGACCCTTGAAAAGATGGCAAGACTGGAGTCTCTCTTTACAAAGAAATCAGATTTCAAGAAATATCGATTGTCAATAAGTTCGAAAATGTCTCCAATGATGCGTTGGCCACAGTTCAGTCTAGAATGGAAAACAATTAGATTCAGATTAAAAATCCCAAGGCAAGTTAGTTTCACTTGGGGCACAATGCCTGCTGAAATTGTATTTGGTTTACTGGCAGGAATGTTCTTCCTGCTTGGATATGTGCCATGGAATGCAAGTATTGGGATGCAACCGGGTCACTGGCATCCTATCTGGTATCCAGCGTATCTGCTGGTGAATGTGGTCGGACTTCTTCTATGGGCAATCTTTCTTGTTTCCTTTGTGGTCATCTATATTGCTATGATCTCTGGCATTGGAGAGATTGCAGACGAACCCAAGAAACTCGGAATTTACAAGTATTTCTCTCTGCTTAAAGAAGGGTCCAGCCCTACAAAAGATCATGTTGTAGATTATCATGTATTCGCTGAACGCACACGACCGATTGGTGAGATGCAAGCAAACGTGACATTTGGTCTTTTAGCAATCATCTTGATGCTCGAAATATATTGGACTGCAACGAACATACTTTGGGGATGGGATGTTGGTATCATGGGGGTTTTGATAGCTTGGTTAGCAAATGCTGGGATTCTGGTTTTGTTCATCAAACCGCAACTCTCAATTCATACGATGCTGTCTAATTATAGAACTGCAATCCGGAACCGTCTAGTTGTGAAACGAATACGCGTCAACACCGACCTTGTCATTGGAACCACAATAAATCCCAACCTGAAAGATATACGCTCTACTGAAACGGAAATTACAAAGAATATGAAGATTCTAGATAGTCTTGATTCGATGATAGAACGATTGGATGACGATTCAACTTGGGCTGTCGATGTCAAAATGATAACACAGATGATTACTCCAGTGCTATTTGCCATACCAAATCTACTCATACAGGGTTTCAGATTTCTAGTCTTTGGATAGCAGGATGTTCACAAATGCACGACTCATTAAAGGAACTTCTAGTCTTCCACCAAATATGAGACGTGTTGATAGAGAGTTGGAACCATTTATTCGACTTCACAAGACCGTCCTGGATATCCTAGACTCGATGATTGAAAAACTCAAAGCCGCATCTACATGGACATTTGATATGGGTACAATCTCCAAACTTTCTCTTCTAATCTTCTTTGAGAGTATATTGAAGGTATCAGAGTATGTTATGAGTGTGGTCGCTGGTGGATAGTCAGGAGTTAGCAAAGTATCGGATGATCTGATCCACAGTAGGATTACCCGCTAGTGACTTCCCATTGTACTCGATTCTGGGAATAGACTCCGTATCGTTCTTCTCTCGGATTCTCTTGATTCGTCCCCATAGTCCTACATCATTGATTTCAATTTCACACCCAATTACCTTAGCAGCATCACAAGCTGAGTTGAGAAATGTCAATTGATTCTCGGAGAGCGCTCTACCTTCTTCCCGTGTTCGCATCAGTTTTCGTTGGATAATAATCAATAGTTCCTCATTAATCGGCTTGCTAGATTCACCCTCTGTTGTTTCATTTGTAGCCTTCTCGCTTTCTACGAAAATATGCATCCTGTCTTGTTCAGGGTCGACCATTTCCTATTGCTCCATCCAAACATACAGAGATTTGACTGAGCAGTAATGAACCTTGTTACTTAGCACTGGTAGTGAGCTACAACCTGATTGGAGTGTGGTCACGGATTTAGTTCTTCGAGAGGATTTTTCCTGAGCCATACCATCCATCTAGACTTACTTTCAGTAAATGTGACTTTGAGAAATGAAGTAAGACCAACTACAGCCCATGTTCGAAGGACCCATGTTAGAGCCATGAAATACACAAGATGCTCTCCAGTTGCATATTCCCACATCCCTTCAATTGCCCCTATAACCTCCATAGCACCACCTATGAGTGCTGCCAGCAACATAGTTGAAAGACTCCAAGTTACAGGTCGAGAGGATACGTAAATGAAACTAATGAGCGCAAGAACGCAATAGACTCCTATCAACAATAAATCGAAGTTTTCTTGGTACCCTTGAAGGAATACAAGAATCGGAATCAAGACAATTGGAATCAATGGCACAATCATTCGTAACCACTTCTGGTCCAACTTTGAGTCTTGAACAAGCCTATTCTTGTGAATGAATTCAGCCAGCGCTGCAATAGTAAGTAAGAAGATTGGCCATCCCAGTACTGTTAGGAACGATGGCGTGTATTCATCATGATATGAGAACACTCCTGCAGAGGTATGAGCGAATTCATCAATAATAGCTACAACCAGGGCTACTACCACAAACACAATCAACGCCTTTGTATCAATACGCATTGATTTCCAGCTCGCAATGAGGACTGCAACTGAAAGACCAATGAGAAACATGATTGGATTCAACACAAGGTATCCATTGACCAATAAAACAACAGCAACACCTGCAGCGAGCCATCCGATTATGAAGATATTTCTCGTTATCATGCCATATTTGTATAATACTAAGTAGAATTTATGTTCTTCGAAACATTATAATTGAAGTTTAGGGTATCATTTGATACACTAGTTAATCACTAGAGGGGAATGAAGTGAGTTTCTTAATAGACCCGCCCTTGCTATTCTTCCTTGGAATGGTTATCTACTATATCGGTAGACGATGGAGATTTCCTGAGTGGAGCATTTCAGGGATAATGTGTGTGATCTGTTTCATAGGATTCATGACAATTAGTACAATCCTGTACCTAGATTTATCAATCTGGCCATATCCCTATATGTCTGGCTCGGAATGGATGTTTCACACACATCAGACTGGTATTACCAGAGGTGATGTGGAACCTTTGTTTGTTATTTTCATGTTCCTTCTCTATCCCTTGTGGCATATACTGGGATATGTTTTCGGAATAAAACTTGACGAAGGAATGTACTTCCTACCTAGCGCCACTTATGAAGATGTGAAGAGTAGGAAAGAGATTGATGCAACTAAAGTTGCAGTTCGAAGAGGTGAGTCATCAAGACAAATCCTTAGAGAGGCAATAGATGCCGTTGGAGGTCTTGGTGAGTTTGTGAAACCTGATGACCGAGTATTGCTAAAACCAAACATCAGTGGTGGAAATCCCACTATTCAGGGGTCATTTACCAGTATTGAGATCGTTGACGAGTTAGTCAAGATGATACGAGATCTTGGAGCCCATCCAGTTGTCGTTGACTCTGATATGATTTGGACTAAGTGGAGACCTGTAGCTGAGGCACAGGGCTGGATAAAGTGGGCAAGCGAAAAAGATGTTGAATTAATCAATCTTGCAGAATCGAAATGGATGCGTTTTGATTTTGGTTCTGACAGCGCAGTTCGCAAGGTTCCTGTATCAAAGGAACTAGTTGAGGCTGATGTTATAATCTCAATTCCAACAATGAAGACTCACGTTCTGACCAATATCACGATTGCCATGAAGAATATGTATGGAACCTTCCCCCAAGAGAGCAAAGGAAAGTACCACCGGTTTGGAATTGAGGATGTCATCTTTGAGGTAAACAATGCTTTTACTCCTAACTTGACTATAATAGATGGTACTATTGGTGGAGAAGCATGGGGACCTCTCTCATCTAAACCAGTTAATTTCCAGACAGTGATTGTTTCTAATGATGTTGTAGCGGCAGATGCTGTGGCTTGCCAACTCATCGGATTTGATCCTATGGATGTTGTCCATATCAAGACGGCGCATGACAATGGATTGGGTGATGGACTATACAAATTCGATATGAGTACCTTACCATTTTCTCATCCTAAGGATGGAAAGTGGCTTCGATCAGAACCCCTAGTTACAGCCTTCTATGAGGCTCTATGTGAGTTAGTCCTCCTCCTACCTGGAATGCAAGCATTCTTTGATTTAGCTGCTGATTTTGTTTTATTCGATCTAGCTACTCTACCAATTCTCAGAGAGCTCACGCGAATGGAACTGGGAATACTGAATGATATATTCGGTGCACTATTCCGTAGTGGTTACAAAGTAACTAAGTGGACATCTGAGAGTATTCTGGAATTGCAAGGCAATGTACAACAATGGATTGAGGAGGTAAAGGGCTGAGTAGAAAATTTGAGCGGATTGAGTAGTTATGCGGTTTGTATAAAGAGTATATACTGCTAACTATAGATTTCCATAATGAGTTTAGGATATGAAACCGATTTCTTGCGTTTCCATTTCATAAATTCGTTGAGAAAACTTTCCGCTTCCCAGTTATTCTTACTCTCCACGCAAACAGTGAAGAACCTCTTTGACTCTACTTCTGGTTTGTGAAAGGCAACATCTGTATACTCAATAATGACTGTATCTGGATTATCTACAAAGTGGTAAAAGAAACACCATCTCTCTGATTCATTATGATATAACGCACGAACTCTCCTTCGAGATTTCTTAACTTCTATTACACCCTCATCCACCTGCTGCTGAAGTAGACATAGAACCTCGTTCAAAAAAAGCACTGTATCCTTTTTGAGATGCTCTTTGCTTTCTGCAAGATGAGATATAATCTTCTGTCGTAAGTGTTCTCCATCTATCTGAGATGGACTTTCTATAAGTTCTTCTAGCTTAGTTTTTAGGGGTTTCTTCCAAATTTCAATTCCACGTTTCGTAGTTATCTTTACTTTAAGTTCAAGGTAGCTAAATTTACCTTCATCATTTTCCCGTGTAGCAACTTTAAGACCGTAGTTTGGATTGTTCAGATCAATGTAATAGTCATCTCTCTTCTCACTAACTGCGTTAGATAACATTGTCCTAACATTATCTACCGCTGTCCATTGAATAAGATCATCACTATCTGAGAACCTTCTCCACTCTCCCGGTAGTTCAATTGCTTTATCATACACCCTCCTAACGAATACTAACTGGATTGACCAAGATATTGCTAATCCTACTGGTGCGAGTATGATCATCCACAAAATCATTGCAATGGACATGAACTGATCCATGAAGATAGATGCTACCGCAACACACATAGCTATGACTATTGTAGAAAGAATCCCATTAATTGCCATTGTCATCTCAACTAAGCCCCCAGTACCAACCTCTCTCTCACCAGTTCTTCTAACTTTTGAATGCTTAAAGGGTTTGTAATCTCTTAGTTGAGGATAGTGTGAACTATAGTAATCGCGGACTGTATCCATTCTTATTTTCCATTGGTCAGTTGATTTATTGCGATATAAGATACGAAATAATACTAGAATTCCAAATCCAAGGAGTGCACATGCTGCTCCAGCAATGACGACCAACATGAAGTGCAGATTTATAGATTCACCAAATAATGTTGATAAACCCGTGAGTCCTGTCAGAACCGCAGTAGAGAGAGTAATCAGGAAATTGACTCGCTTCTCCCCTACTTCTTCATTTTTCCAGAAACTTTCTGCAAAACGTTTGTATTCAGCAATCAGGAATTCTTCTACCATCTTTGGTGAGTCTGATTTGTCCTTCAATCTTGAAGACATACAATCCTCCACCTCGTCAACAGTGATTGTAGCTCCCAGTCTT
>JAEOST010000671.1 GCA_016840245.1 Candidatus Thorarchaeota archaeon | reverse complement strand
GATTCAGAGGGGATGTAAATGAAGCTGGTAACTTTGCTGCTATTATGGGATGGTATGTTGCCCTTCTTTGTTACGCGGTTGTTTCATTCTTATTGATGTATCAAATCAACGGTACCGTCACACTCTACATCTTTATTCCATTTACTCTCATCACAGGTGTTGTGGCTGTATTCAGAAATAAAATTACGAAATTCAGGAAAACTCGGCGTAAAGCAGCTGGTCGTGTTACTAGCGCAATTGGAGAGATGTTTGGTTCAATACAAGCTGTTAAGGTGGCTTCAGCAGAGGAAAATGTACTCGAATATTTCAGAGAGATAAATGAGACGCGGAGAAAGGCTGCTGTCAAAGATGAAACATTCACTGCAGTCCTTAACTCCGTAGGCGAGGGTTTTGCTAGAGTTCTAGGAGTGGGTGTGATTCTGCTTTTTGTGGGTCAACTTATGGTGGATGGTTCATTCTCTGTAGGAGATTTCGCATTCTTCACATCACTGCTAGAGCGTGTTGTCTGGTTCGTTGTAGTTTGGGGGAATATGATTCCTCAGTACCAGAGAACAAAGGTAGCCTTTGAGAGAATGACCAAACTCATGAAAGGATCTGATGAGTCGATATCTGAGGACCTCTTGCTTCAACACGGTCCAATCTATATCACTGAAGACTTTCCACCAATTCCTCCCATCGATAGAGATGGATTTGAATCATTAAAGACACTCACAATAAACTCTCTCAGTTTCTCTTATCCTGAAAGTGAGAATGGAGTCAGTGATGTTAGCTTTGAAGTAAAACGAGGTACACTCACAATCATCACAGGCAGAGTCGGTTCTGGAAAGACAACCTTGCTTCGTACTGTGCTAGGTCTCCTTCCGCACAATAACGGAACCATCATTTGGAATGATTCGATAATCGATAATCCTGATGAGTTCTTTGTACCTCCTTATACAGCGTATACACCTCAGGTTCCACGACTATTTAGTGAATCAATTAGAGATAACATCCTGATGGGTCTCCCAGAGAATTCAGTTGACATCTGGGAGTCCATTCGACTGGCAGTACTCGAGGATGAGATAAAGGGTTTCGAGAAAGCGCTGGACTCAGTCATTGGCCCCAAGGGTGTCAAATTGTCTGGTGGGCAGAAGCAACGTGTTGCCGCTTCACGGATGTTCGTGCGTCAACCTGAGCTCTTAGTCTTTGATGACTTATCAAGTGCGTTGGATATTGAAACTGAAGAAATTCTTTGGAAACGAATCTTTAATCGGGGTGAAACAACATGCCTAGCTGTTTCACATCGACCCACAGTCTTGAGGAAAGCTGACAATATCATAGTGATGAAGGATGGAGTTATAGCAGATCAAGGAACCCTTGATGATTTGCTAAAGCGAAGTGAGGAGATGAAGAGTCTATGGGCTGCAGATATAGGGCATAGGTCTCCAGCCTTTGTTGATGTGACCTGATATCATTTATCGAAGACCTGAACATTATCCATTGTTTCTTGAATCACTGCTACTGGCATTGCCTTTGCATTAGTTGCCTTTCCATAAGTTCCTGATTTGTCTACCACGATGATTCCTGCTTCAGATGCAGTCTTAGTTTCGAAAAGGTGCATTCCCTTCTCAGCCGCTGCCTGTGGGTCTAGACCATCTTCAACATATAACACAGCCATTCGACTAAGAACTACGCGCATGATATGTTCTCCATATCCTGTGGCTGAAGCTCCACTAATGTCATTTGCATAAGCACCTGCACCCATAACTGGCGAGTCACCAACGCGTCCTGGAAGTTTCTTAGGAATCCCTCCTGTGGACGATGTTGTTGCTATTCGACCCTGATCATCAATTACAATACACCCAACTGTATCTGCACCCTCGACCTCATAGGGAGATGATACAACACCAGGCTCTTCCTCTCTCCGATATCCTTCTGCTATCATTTGATCATAGACACGCTTTGCATTCTCTCCAGCGAAGAAGGAGTATTCTGTCTTCTCCATAATGTATCGTGCTAGAGATACTGGATTTTGAATTCCAATCACAGCGGCAACAGATCCGAACTCCAGTGCATGTCCATCAACTATCATTGCATCAAGTTCTCGGACTCCATCAAGATTATTGCGAGCCCCCAACCCTGCATTTAGATTTCCACAACTCTCCATGAAGACCGTGCAGGCTTCAGCTGCATCAACTGCACTGCCTCCATTCATCAACACCGCAAATCCCACACGAGCGGCTTTTTCTACGTATTCCATTCCGATAGGAATCCTCTCGTCCTTCCAAGCTCCAGCACCACCGTGCACAATGATCATTGGAATCTTATTCTTCATCTATCATCTTCTCCTGGTTGTGTCTGAGCTGAAATTAACCAAGAGATAGACCTTTTGATTTGCGTGTTCCCCTATGACTCCAGTATACTTCTACTCACAGGCCATGCTCCCGTTTCTTGACATACGGCAAATATATGGCTACATATTCCTTTATGCTTGAAGAAGTCGCAAGTACATCTATAGAGTTTCTTTTCGAATCTAACATCATACCTAACATTACAATCAAAAACTGCATAGTATAGCCATCGCCAATTACCCTTCTCTGTCTTCTCCCCTTCTCTGAATTGCATACTCCTTGAGTGCCGTAGAAAATCCTGACTCATCTTGAATTTGTATCGTATGAGTACATCGGATTGGAGTAGGTTCTCAATCCATATAGGAATACGGCTCATTTTCCACAGGTGTAGTAGGAATAGAGACATATAGATTAGTTTGCATTATATATCCCCAAAGATTGACTCTCTTGAGGGCCATTGGCTGATAATTTGACAAACTCCAAAGATATGGCTGCATATTCCACGATGCTTGAAGAAGGGACAATTACAATGAAACTTACCATCTTCCAGTGTAACATTGTATCTCCCATATTTTGACGAATGGACTACATAATGAAATGATTTCCAGTTCCCCGACTCGTCTTGAATCCCCTCTACAAGTTGGATACGTTTGGATCGACGGAGATAGCTGCGACTAATTTTGTACTTGCTAGCAACTAGTCTGTCCTTGGATATCCACTCAACAATCCAGTCAGGGATAGTTCCCAATTACTTTATTCTCCTTACTCCTGTAAACGTGTCCAAGTTCCTGAGAGGTATTTCAACTGCCCATAGTGTTCAGTTTCGTGCAGAATATTGAAAATAAATTTATCAAAGGCAACGGCTACATCTACATTCTTCACAGTATCATCTCTCGCAATCATCGAATCCAAGAATCGAACTGAGACTTCCTCTGTTTTTCTCAGGAGTGCAATTGCGTCCTCCTTACTCATTAACTCTGCTTTCTCAAATGCATAAGCATCCACGCCTGGACGATACTTTGCGATATCCTCAGTGGGTATGAACTCAGCAAACTTGTAACCCTCGATTTTGTCCACAACCATTATTCGCTCAAACGCTGAGATATGTGGAACAATCCATGCTGCAGAATTTGACACTTTTGTAGGTTGGAAGAAGTAGCTTTCATCATTGAATTTGTCAAGCCATTTGATTAGGCCTGCTCGAAGTTTTTGATATTGGGCTTTAATCATCTCGAAGTAATTCATACTACCATCATGTCCAATCTTCAATATATTTCTGGTCCAATAACCTTAGAAGTTCCTCAAGATGGGAAAGAGTATAGAATTTCTAGGAGCTTTCGTATATGGGTATTGAGCCACCTACAAAACTTGAGCGATACCTCTCAGTTGAAACTATCGGAGGAGCAAGCTGGAGTTCGGATAACAGGACAATTGCTTTTGTATCCAATCTAACAGGTGTGTATCAGGTTTACACTGAAGTGACTGACCAACCTGTTATTCCAAAGCGATTGACATCGGAGGTAGACCGATGCACTGATCCACGGTTCCTGTCAGATGGAACAATTCTCTTTGTTCGGGATAGAGGCGGAGATGAGAATTTTCAACTTGGTCTGATTCAAGACAGCGAGTTGTTATGGCTAACATCTCAATTTGATGTTAAACACCGAGTGTCATACACATCAGACACCGCGATCTACTATATGGCAAATATTGAAGACCGAGCTCGATTGGACCTTTACAAGAGGACTATACCTCTTCTAGATAATGAGCCCGAACTCCTATACCGCCCTCAACAGGGTCTAGTTGCTACACAGCTTGTGTCAGATGATCACAATTCAGCTGTACTTGTCAGATTCAGAGGAAATGCAGATCATGATTTGATGCTCCTTGATCTACAAACCTCCGAGGTAATCGAACTAACTGCTGGTTTGACAAAAGGAAGACCAACAAGATGGGACGCTATCAGATGGCTCAGTACTGATGCTTTACTTGTATCAACAGATTTTGAGTCTGACTATCAACGTCTGGCAGTTCTTGGTTTAAACAATGATTTTGCAACTCTCCCAGAGATTGAAGACAATCTGAAGTGGAAAGTTCAGACAACTGCATGGAGTAGAGGTTCAGACAACACTTTCTACATTAACAATGAGGAAGGGTATGCACGTCTCTACACAGGCGTCTTCAATACAGATGGTGTTGAAGACCATCGACACATCGATCTTCCAATCAAGGCGTCTCTGGTTTCTGGAGATGCTCGTTCATTCAGTCGTGGAATGCGGCTGTCACCTGATGGCAAGAAATTGTCAGTCACACTCAGTTCTCCAATATACCCCACAACAATTTGGACACTAGAACTTGATTCAGGGAAGACAACTGTGATCAAAACTCCTGATACAGTAGGTCTAGAAACTGAAGACTTTGTGGATTGTAAGTTGATCCGAATAAACAGTTTCGATGGGTTGAGTGTGCCCTACTTTAGATACCTCCCTCAGGGAACAACTCCTCCACAGGGCTGGCCAGCTATACTCATGATTCATGGAGGTCCTGAGTCTCAGATACTTCCCAGTTTCAATCCTGTGATTCAGTTCTTCCTATCCGCAGGTTTCGCAGTTATCACCCCAAATATCCGTGGTAGTAGTGGTTATGGAAAGACATACCTCGACCTTGATAACGTAGAGAAACGCTTGGATTCGATTCTTGACATTAAGCAGATTGCAATGTACCTGAAGTCGAACGATCTAGAAGTTGATGGAGACCGTCTTGTCGTATACGGAGGAAGTTATGGAGGTTTTGCAGTCCTCTCAGCTATAACAGAACATCCTGAACTTTGGAAGGCTGCTGTTGATATTGTTGGTATCTCCAATTTTGTCACATTCCTTGAGAACACTGCATCTTGGAGGAGAAGTCTTCGTGAGGCTGAGTACGGTAGTCTAGAGAAAGATATGGAAACTCTTGTGAGAATAAGTCCCATCCACAAGGTGGACAAGATTCAATCTCCGCTTTTCATAATCCAAGGTGATAACGATGAACGAGTTCCACTCACCGAATCACTCCAGATTTATGATAGTGTGAAATCCAATGGGATTCCTGTTGAACTTCTTAGATATGCAGACGAAGGTCATGGGTTAGCAAAACTTGAGAATAGAATAGATGCATACTCAAAGGTTCTTGAATGGTTGCGTAGAATAGTATGATTGAACGACAACAATCGCCTAGGTAGTCAAAGTTAAGAATCACCATTTCAACGAAATACATGGAGTATTCAGAGATGAAACGGTTGTCTGTCGTGATTCTAGCTTTACTTGTCTTGGTGTCTCCAGTTAACGGATTAGATTATCCAACTGCGACATTTATAGAGGATGATATCGAACTACACGTTTCAGTATCTGCTGATACGCCATGGTACAGCCCATTTAGTGAAGAGGCTGACCTGACTCTCTCAGTTGTACCTACGAACCCCAATGTAGATTCTGTGATTATTAATGAGGTCACTCTCAGTGTGCATAAGCACAATCCTACAGGATCTGGTTTTTCGCTTGTAACTGTGGATACGGAACAATTGACTCCTGCTGTAACTGGAACATCATATGCTAACTTTACTGGATCATTCTTCTTGGCCAGTTCTACAACAGGGATTGAATGCTATTTTGGAGTTTCAGTACAAGGGTCATACACGAATTCAACTCATACTATAGATTATCAAATAGTCTCAAATGAGAGCCTAGTTGGACCCTTTACGATATCCGCAAGCTTCTCCACACCTCAGGTATTGGTTGGCTTTGCTGTAACAGTTTTTGCTACGGTCATTTGCATAGTCGGACTTTTTGGTGTCAGAAAAAGCAGGTCTGCAACAAAACGACGTACTCTCCTTGATGAGTAGTATCCATTGTTAGCTCGTCATCCACGAGATTAACTGACATATTGTACCGTTTGTCAGATGGTCATCATCTCGAGGTGACTATGTGAAATTTGCAATATCTTTACCCAACTTTGGTTGGTTTGGAAACATTGACACTCTTGTTGAAGTAGCTGTTGATGCTGAGGAAGCTGGTTGGGACGGTTTCTTTGTCTGGGATCATATGGTGGTCTTCCCACCTGAAGAAGCACTTCTCTTTGCTGATCCATGGATAGCATTGACTGCAATCGCAGCAGAGACAAAGAAGATTCGTCTTGGGCCGATGATAACTCCAGTTCCCCGCAGACGACCTTGGAAATTAGCTAGGGAAGCTGTTACTCTTGACCATTATTCGAAAGGACGACTAATACTCGGAGTTGGCCTGGGAGCTCCACCAAATACTGAGTTTGAGATGTTTGGTGAGGAAACTGACAATCGTATAAGAGCTGAGAAACTTGAAGAAGGACTAGACATAATGATGGGACTCTGGAGCGGCGAATCTTTCTCACATGAAGGAAAACACTTCAAGGTAGATGAGACCGTCTTCATCCCGAAGCCCCTGCAGTCCCCTACGATCCCGATATGGGTCGGTGGCGGTTGGCCTAACAAACGGCCATTCAAACGAGCAGCAAAATATGATGGGGTTATACCTGTACATTCTGAGTGGCCACAAGTTCTAAACTCCAATGAATTTAAACAAATTGTTGAGATTGTGAAATCGGAGAGAGGGAGTCTGGATAACTACGACGTAGTTGCCTCTGGACAGACCTCTGGAACTGATAGAGATAAAGACAAGGCAATTCTTCGACCTTGGGCTGATGCAGGTATGACATGGTGGATAGAAGACATCAATGGTATGCGTGCTGGAATTGATGATCTGAGGAAACGGATACGAGATGGACCTCCCTCACTTTAGCCCACCGTATGTGTACACTTCGTAGCACTATTAAGTAGTAGTCAAACACCTTCACGATTGTTGATTATTATGACGGTTGACGAGATGAAATGGGATCTCTCCCAACTTGTAGAGATTGATGATCCGGATTACATATCTGAAAGACTCAATGGTGCTGCGAAATCCGCCGAGATCTTTCGTGATAAGTACAGAGGAAAAATTGAATCTTTCAATGCCAAACAGGTCCTTGAGATGTTCGAAGAGTCTGAGGAACTTCAGACCGAGTTCGAGGGGCCTTTCATGTATGCATTCTTGGGTTACTCTGCAGATATGACGCAGGAATCTGCAAAGCGACTGTTTGACAATGCCCAGAGAGCTAGAATGCTTCTTGGACAATCATTGGCATTCGTTCAATTGGAGTTAGGTCAACTGATTGCAAAGAAACCTGAGATAATTGATGATCCAGTAATTGCTGAGTACAAGCACAATCTGGAGAAGATTAAACGCGCAACTCCCTACATGCTATCTGAAGAGCAAGAGCAGCTCACCATTATGAAAGACAAGAATGGTATCAGAGCACTGAATCAGCTATTTGGTGATTGGCTTGCAACAAGGACATTCGATATCGAGATAGATGGCGAGATGAAGACACTCCCCTATGGTGAGATCTACGGACTATACCAGAGCCCAGATCGAGACCTTAGGATGCGTGCAAATCAGGTCGTATACAGTACTCTTGGAAAGGATCATCTCCTATGGTCCT
>JAEOST010000670.1 GCA_016840245.1 Candidatus Thorarchaeota archaeon | reverse complement strand
CAACTGGGTATCTGAAGCCGACAAGAGTGTTGGAATGAGGGTTCCATTTGTCTTAGTCGGAAACAAAGCTGATCTAGAACATGAGGTCAGCGAAACTGAGGCAAGGCAGTTCGCTGAAACATTGAATGCTCCCTTCATTTTATCCAGTGCTCTGACAGGTGATCAAGTTGGAGATATTTTCAGGGTTACTGCCGAGCAAGTTCACCAGGCATCTTCTGCAACTCCAGCAGTTTCAACACCAACAGTGGCTCCATGGACAGCTTGGAGCTAAGATGTAGAATTCGTATTGTAGACTCAGGCATTTGCATATAGAGCTGAGACCCTGAATATGATAAATTCTAGAAAGAACTATATCACCGTTTACAAGTATCAGTCAATCTGGCTCGTTCTCAAGAGGTGAGCGAATGGGTTTTTCAGTAAAAGACGAAAAGTTTGTTGTTGCAATACTAGTCATCACTTTGATTTTCGGTGGAATGACCTTTGGAAACTTGCCTGTGCCAGAACCAGCTGCAGGTTTTCAGACAATCAATGGAGTTACTTACAACTTTGCCGATTATCTTTCACTGAACAATGAACATATTGGGATGCTCAACTATTTTGATAGGTTTGTGACAAACCAACCATATACTTCTTGGGATGGATGGTATCTGGATGGTTTTCTCACAGGATTCCGACATTATTTCATTGCCTTTCTAGACTATGTATTATCAACCCTCTTTGAAACCACCCCAGGTTACCGAACTACACTCTATCAGAACCTATCAAATACGCTCATCATGAAGATGAATACAACTACTGAAGAATATGGGAACGAGTCGCTGGAATATTGGGAATGGGAACAGACTACTTACCCACAATGGTATTTCCCCGACCCCAACAACGATAGCGGACTATGGGTAGGGGGATTCCGTGGACCCGCAAATATCATGTGGACAGGTCACTATGCCTTGATGCTAGCTCTCTATGAGAGGAGCTTCAACACTGGTGATATGACAGATGAACTGGTAAAATTTGTCAAGGACTGGAATAACTCGTTGACCACTGATGGACATGGCAATCCGCAGGAAGGAGGTATATGGAAATGTGGACTCATACCGTGTGAACCCCATCTTGCGTTCGTCAATTGTAATAGTATACCAATTTACACAACAGAGCTATTCGACAATCTCTATGGAACGCAATACATGGAGAGTGGTATGTGGACTTATGGTCTAAACTATCTCAACAATGTCATGCAGGATGAACACGGCCTGTTTAGCTATCTTTCCGTAGTATCACCCAGTTTGGGCTCCACAGAAGAACCTGCAGAATCGTATCCATTTGTTAGTACTGATGATAGAGGTCCAATCGTTTCAGGTTACGGTACATCTTGGGCGTTGATGTTTCTCGAATATACTCAGGAGAATGAGACAATTAATGACTATCCAAAATTCATTGATGTCTATGGAAGAGACGTATCGAGAGACGAGATGTACATTGTAGGATCCTACAAGTATAATGATAATTTTGCTGACATTCAACCAGTCATTGGTAGTTTCTTTGGATTGAAGCTAGCCCAACAGAGAGGGGATTATCGAACAACTGAACGCATCAGAAACTTCTGGCTCAAATCAATGAACCAGGTGTGGTCTGAAGATGGACGTGCCATGCATTATGAAGGCGGAATGGCATCTGTAATGAAGTCCCTTGAACCGGCTGTTACAGGGCTATGCACCTGGGGAACAATACCAGTGACGATGCGTGACGTTGCTGACATTCGACCAGCAGAGTTCTGGGACTACCCTTACATTAGTGAGGCGGATGATGACAACATCTGGGTCTATCAGGCAGAGTGGGACCCGGTCAAATCAGCATTCATCCTTAACATCAAGGTCGACCAAACAGCAACTCTGACATTCAGTAATTTTGAATCGGTGCCAACAGCTTATGCTGGTGGTGTAGCTATTCAACAACTTACAGCTTCAGGTGATCACTACACCTTAACACTGAGTCCTGGAACTTACAATATAGTGATTCTATGAGGAGATGATGAGATGGCAGACACCGAAAATACTGAATCATTAGAAACACAGGGGAAATCAGTGGTTGAAAAGCTAGGCTTACAGAATTCAAGGGCATGTGCACGAACACTCATAATCGCGATTCTTGGAGTCCTAATCTACTTCCTGATAGAAGTTCTTCCACAACCCTACGTCTCAATAGGCTTGTTCAAAGTGGGCTTCATTCCCGCTGTTGCAATCGTCGCATTAATTGGAGCAATCAGAGGTCCACTTGCTGGTTTCCTTGCAGGATATCTTGGTTCGATTCTCACTGACCTCTTACTCAATGGCTACCTTGTTGCCAATTCATTGTACGGGGTTGCTCTTGGAGCCTTAGGTATCGTTGTTGGTCTAGTCAGTTATGACTTTGCAAATGGACGGTCTCTTGCCAAGCTCTCAATTATGTCACTCATAGGTTTAGTATTCACTATACTACTAAGTGCCGTAGTTGGACTTAGAGTTGAGGGGGTAGCAATACTCGTCGTTATTGGAACTCAATTGCTCCACCTCGTAACTCTAGGAATCCCAACTGTGATTTTACTCACCCCTCTATTCGCTCGGTTCTGGAAATTCCTAGAAACCAGTGCAGTTCCATTCTTACTAGAGAAAGCATCAGGTTAGTAATGGATGCCCTAGGTTGATTAGTGATCTGTGAAGAAAAGGGGTTTCATACTAGCGAAAACAATAAACGTGGGATTGGCACAAATTTCCAAAGCTCTACAAGGATTGCCGGGTGGGTACAACTGACAGAGACTGCCATTGATAACATAGACATTGACAAGTACATTACATCAGTAAAGGAACTTCTCAAGACAGCCAGCGGTGACGAGTGGTTAAGAATTCAATGGGATTTCCTTGATACTATGGGACTCAGAGAACTCTACGGATGCGATTTCAATATATTACCGATTCTAGAGCAAATCCCACCGATCTCAGATTATGTTGATGTTCGAAGTTTTCTGCAACATACTCTCGTTGAATCCCTCCTAGAGAAGCTGGAAGCAGGTGGAACATCACTCCTCCTTGATGTAGATAAAATGAAGGACACCCCAGCTGCAACTCTTATCCCAAAAATTCTAGAATTAAGAAAAGATGAGTTGGATAGAACAACTGTCTCAATTATCGGAAGTGAGCTTGTTATCTATGACGTGTTTATGAAGGAAACCGATTGCAAAGTCATCCCGGATAAGGGTAACTCAGTTCTACTCGAGAACCTCTGGCTAACTGCATTAGGATACGAGGTCTTATCAAAATTGGACGTTGGACTACAGACAGATCTTAAGGGACTGAAAAGAATTCAGAAAGCAATCAACAAGATTGGAACAGACCTTCAACTTGAGAGAGTCAACAATCGTTCAGTGCTTCTCAAAACAAATATGTCAGAGGCAATGCGAGCATTGATACTAAAACATGCCTTAGATAGAGACTTGAAATGAGTGTCTTTTCGAGGCAAATCTGCCTCTAAATATTAGAATTTTGAAGGCAATTGTTGGACAGCTTCCAAATGAAATTAGGGAAGTAAGTCTCTCTTTTTACTCAGTTTTATAAAAGGGGAAACAATAACTGATGCTTTATCATACCAAAGTATCATGCCTCTCACTGATGAACAAATCAGCAAGATAGAGAAGTATGCTCTTGAGAAGTACTGGACTCTTGACTATACTCACGGTCCCAATCATGGGGAGAGGACTGAACGTTTAGCTGAGTATATCGCCAAGAAGGAGGGTGCTGATGTTCAGATCTGTAAGTTGGGCGGTCTCTTACATCAATATCATCCTGAAGGAGCCTGGAATGTGAACAGATTTCTGGAAGAGATTGGTGTTGATGATAAAATACGAAAGCAGCTAGTTCACTGCGTCGAGTGTGTTGAATTAGACACTATCAAGAAAGCAACAACTCTGGAAGCTTTTGTTGTATTTGATGCTGACAAACTACAGGTTCTAGGTCCGTTTGGTCTTGTCAGAGAAGTTGCATATCGGACACTAACAAAAAACATCGATTATATATCAGCATATAAACAAGCAGAAGATTTACAGAACCAAGTCATTGGTCACTTACGGACTAAGACCGCAAAGGAAATTGCTAGTTCACTTCATGACATAACTGATTGGGTCTTCTACACGCTGCATGAGTGGGAGACACTAAGCTTTCTGGAATATGACAAGGAAGAATGACTTGTTATCCAATTACTAGACGGAT
>JAEOST010000669.1 GCA_016840245.1 Candidatus Thorarchaeota archaeon | reverse complement strand
GCTGAGTGAAAAAGGGCTTGACTTCAGAGTGTATGAAGACTGATGTGCTTTGCTGGATACTTCCTCTATCTGGTACAGCTCTTTAGATTAAGGGGAGAATTGACATTGCAACAATAGCTAATAGAAACGCTGAGAGGATTACCGCTGGCCATGTATTCTCAAAAACGATTGCAGTGTATGCAGTGATGATTGTTGAGAGAACCTGTACAACGAGAATGAGCGCGAGCAAGAGTCCGAGAAGAACTACTTTCCATGCTATCAGACCAAGAGCAGAAGTACCTATCAATAATAAAATGGCAAGCACAGAGGTTAAAGCGAATTTAGCAACAAATGCAAAAATGACGTTCTTGATATCATGATAGTTTCCTTTCCAGTCTCGTTTACTGAGTAGGAGACCTCGAATCCATGACGCTTCAACAACGAGAAATGGAATTGACAGCATCACCAGGATTATCGTGTTTAGTACACGTTCGCTGCCAGGCCATCTCAGAATGGCAAGTATCGTATAAGGCTGCATTGTTTCTGGGAGTCCTGCAATGGCCAACCAAACCATGAACCAAGCTATTGGGAGTACCACTACGAGAATGCTCTTGAGAATGTCAAGCGTATGCTCTCTAAGGCTCCTCCTTTCAATTCCGACTGAAGCTAGAGCTTGGAGGGTTTGTCCTTTCCCCATGAGAAGTCTCATCACAATGAGCAAGGAAATCATAGTCAGGAAGTAGTAGATCCATAGACCTGTTCCAAACGTGGAACTAGGAGAAGCGAAACCAAAGTTCTCCAATTGGAAACCAGATGCGGTGGTTACTGCGTAGATTATGATTGTAAGAGCTCCCATGATTGAACTGATCAGGAAGGTCTTTGGAAGCCCCATTGATTCGGTCAGTAAAGGAATCTTTCTCGGTCTGAACCTTTCTGGTAAGGAGAAATTTACTAACATCATGAGTGGAATGGTTGAAGCAATGAGGGACAATGAACCTGTGTAAGTTGCCACTGTCTTATAGAAGTAGACTTGCCTGTACGGATCTAAAGTGATTGCCAGCTGTGCATCTCCTTGGATACCACGGAGTAACCATGTTGTGCACTCAGACACAGTGGTTCCATCGAATGCCCCAGAAACGTGGTCAGTTGGAGTAATGACAAGTCGATACGCGGTCTGGTTTGTAAATGAACCGTAAGTCACACCCGCCTCTGCAGACAGGTTTCCTGTGGCTTCACGGATTGCATTCAACGCTACATTACTAGAAATCGTCGAGTCGTACTTCCCTATTGCGATGAACAGATTTCCGGGAAGGTCGAGATACTCCCCTGACTCTGTTTGTCCGACGTCACCGACCGCGGCAAAAGCCAACGGGGCAATGGGATAATCATTCAACTCAATCGCGACTCGGAATCCGAATGAATAAGAAATGACACCGTAGCTCTCGTTGTGCACATTCGGAAAAGTTGTCTGAACATGCCTGAGAGCGTAGTAGGCGTCCTGTGAAATTGCTTCGATGTCATCCAAGATAAATGGAAGTGTCGAGTCACCATGTCCAGGAAGGTCCATGGACACTACTGTGAAGTTTCTTCTTGCGAGTTCGATGTTGAAGGCATACATTCCTTCTTTCGATCCTGCAACCCCATGAAGCGAGAGGATGATTGGTGATGGTTCTAGGATGCCTCCTAAGGCCTCTGCCCTTGGTTGATAGACCAGTACTTCGATTGGTCTGCCTCCCCTCTGTATTGAAATCCTTTCTACAGTGACTGCTCCCATTCCTCTATCCACTGACCAAGAGAGATAGAGTGAAGATCCAATCAGTATACCGAGGATGAGTATTGTGAAGTAGAGAGGTTGCCTATCCATGTGGCTCACCGGATGAACAACTCCCTCTTCTTCTCCCAATGTCATAAAGGTGACGATTGGCAAGAAAAGAATCGAAAAGAGATAAATCAAGGAAAGACTGTATTTCAAAAGTTGATGCTTATGGGTAGTGATGATGTTATTCAGACCTTGTTTGACGAGGTCATGGAAGAAATCGAAGAGGAGATTGAAGACGGATTCAAGGATGTCATTTCAGAGAAGAGAATCAAAGAGATGGTCTCTAAGATCCAGAAAGAAGTCAAGGATGAAGTTCTAGAAGTAATCAAAGAGAACTACTCTGAAGATATGTCCGAAAACGACAAACTAGCTTTGGGAGCAGAGCTTGCAGAAATCATTACCGAAGAAGCCCGAAAGAAGCTATCGAAGCTCATTGGAGAGATTGCAGGAATAGCAATGGAAGTCATTCAAGAATTAGAAACAGAGATAGTCGACGAAGTCTTCGAGGAAACTGAAAAGAAAGAAGAAGAAGAAGATGGTGCCTGACTCAGACACCATCAACATGGTCTAATAATCTACACCAAGCTTCTTTGAGAGCTTCTCAAGCATGTCCTTGACCATTGCCGCAAGATCGTAGTCGGGTTTCCATCCCCACTCCTCCCGGGCAACACTATCATCAAGAGATGCTGGCCAAGTCTCAGCAATCTGCTGTCTGAAGTCCGGTTCATAACTGATTTCAAACTCAGGAATGTGTTTCTTGATTTCAGCAGCAATCTCGTCAGGTGCAAAGCTCATCGCTGTGATATTGTAACTCCGGTGTATCAGTTTGTTGGCGTCAGCCTCAATGAGGTCGATAGTGCACTTCAAACAGTCAGGCATGTACATCATTGGGAGGTAGGTTCCCTTATCCAAGAATGATGTGTACTTCTTGTTCTTGAGGGCTTCATAGAAAATCTCGACTGCGTAGTCGGTCGTACCTCCACCAGGAAGTGCTTCGGCACTAATGATACCTGGATATCTGAGAGAACGGAAGTCCATGCCATAGCGTTTGACATAGTATTCACCCCATAATTCTATGAAAACCTTGGAGACCCCATAAGCTGTCGTAGGTCTCATGATCACATCGTTTGGTGTATTCTCCCTTGGGGTGCTGGGTCCGAATGCAGCAATAGAACTTGGAATGTTCACTTGGTCGATATTGAGTATCCTCACTGCCTCAAGAACATTGTAAGCTCCTTCAATGTTGGTTCTGTAAGCGAGCTGTGGATTTTTCTCTCCTGTGCCTGAGAGTAATGATGCATTGTGGATTACTACGTCAATGTCATAATCGACAAGCATTGCATGAAGCTGGTTTGTATCAAGCACGTCAAGCTGAAGATACGGTCCATCTTTCTTCAGAATTGCTGGAGGTTTCTTCCTTCCTGTGGCAACGACGTTC
>JAEOST010000068.1 GCA_016840245.1 Candidatus Thorarchaeota archaeon | reverse complement strand
GTTCACTGTTGAACACGAATGAAGGTGATTGGCGTGGCGATGTAAATCTTAAAGGCGAGTCTGTTTATCATCTAGAAACAGACTACTCCTCATCTTCGTCCTTTTTTTCAATCTCGCGAGTTCTTTCTTCTTGTGCATGCCTAAGCTTTTCAATAGTCAAGAGCGTTATTCTTTGTGTTATTATATTGCCCAGCATCTCAGAAGATATTCCTGAGAGACGTTTGGTTTCAAACTCGTCTACTACTTTTCCCTGTTTATCCTCTACTACAAGAGTAAGGTCCCAACTCTTCCGTCTTGAAATTGTTTCCAAATCCTCATACGACACTGAAATGGAATAGTAGCCATTCTCATCGATACTTGATCGTTTAGTCATCCCGGGGAGTGACTTCAGATTTTCATCTCTCAATGCAACATAGAGACCATCAGTGGCTCGAGAATCAAGACCTAACCGTCGATTATCTATGACTTGCCCCTGGATGAGTATCTCATCTTTTGACGGAACCGTGATTTCAATATCTTCAACCTGATCGATTGAACTGGTACGACCTTCAGACATCCTGTGCTTTTGATTGTGAGTTAGTAGTTCTCTTGTTCTACGAGAATTTCTTTCAGATTCTTTAGAGACCCTAGATTCTTCTCTCTCAACTAGAGTGGCTTGAGCCCTGAAAGGTTTACGAATATCACTCAGTTCAGGATGATATCCAGAACCTAAGCGATCTAGAAAGCGGTCTACAATAAGTCGACGACACTTTGGACAATATTTAACTCCAGGAGTTAGTTCTTTTCCACAACCGGCGCACGTCAACGATTCATCTGGCACCGCCTAGCTCACCTCTTGTACTTCAAATATCATGCTTCATACTACTAGTGCCTAGGTTGCATATCTGTCATTTGCTACTCTGAAAATCCACCCATCATGGCGAAGAAGGAGCTATGTCTTTGGATGGAGGTTTAACTACGAGTATAACTAAGACCATAACGAATGCACTCCCACTCAGCCCTACAATATTGATGGTTGTAGGTCCCATAATTGCACCTCCAGTGGTCTCAGGTCGTGAGAGGGAAAGCTCGACTTCGAATCGTTCTTCAATATAATCGTAGAAGTAGAACTCAGTCAATACGCCATCGAACTTGGAGTATATCGCATCGATTCGAAATGATTCAACATCTTCATACTCCCAGAGCTGATGATAGCCCCAATAGCTACTATTACTTGAAACTGTGGTGTCAGATGGGGCAAGGAACCACTCATAGAATGCACCTGTGCCACCCTCGCTATTGATAATGTCTGTGTAGAAGTCGAAGTTGCCCACTGCTAGTCCTACTGCCAGGAGATAGTAATGAAACTCGATACTCAGCTGATGGTCCTCTAACAGGTATGACCCATTGCTCCATTCAGGGGTTGGAACACCTAATTGGTATCCTCCAGTACTTGATTCCTTAACTTCACCAGGTTCCAGCTTTGGGAACTCATCAAATGTCCCTTGAAGGTCTGGAAGGTAGATGTGCTTATCTTCAGAAGCCCACTCAAAGCCAGTGAATTTCAGTGTCTCATTTATGGTCATGTTTGTCCTGTACCAACTCGCAGACTCATTGTACATCTCACAATTGTACGTCAACGCATACTCTACTTCATCAGCGATGATATTGAAACTGAAATCACTAACAGACTGTGCACTTGCAAAGCCCATCATTGCTACAAAGCATATTGCCAGGGAAACTATATACAACCTCTTCATGATTATCCCCTCTCAAGATCAACTGAATATGTCTGGATTGACTCACTCTCACTGCTTGTATCACTGGTTGAGAACTGGACCCGGAATATACGAATCCACACCAGGGAGTATATGATGAGAGCACCTAGAACGAATCCACTCCATGCCGCCACGACCAGCGGGAATGCAATAAACACTCCCACTAATGAGAATCCTAAGGGAATCCATAGTAATGATAGCATCGGAATATAGCGTGGTCGAAACTTCGGGTTCACTCTTGCATCCAGATGAGGATTTATCGATCTGTAACTGTTATGAAATGCCACACTCTTGAAAGTGAAAATAACACTTGCTTGGTGCTGTCTCATGCTCATATGGTTCCAATAAGGCTTCTCGATTCGTTGGGAATGGTATCCTTGGGCCAAGGGTATGAACAACACAACTCCCAATGCTCCAAATATCATCCAGAGCCATGGTGATGTCAGGGAGGCAAACGACTGGATTGTGTATCCTATCGGATAGTTCTCAGCACCTGGTTGAAGACCGAAAAAGACTGCGTTCATGAAGAAGACAAGGGCTATGAATGGAACGAGGAGTACTCCAGCTGCCTTAGTCGCAACTCTGTACTTTGCTACCTCATATCTCGCTTCCTGTACAGAACGAGTCTTGCAGTCCCTGCATAGGTAGGTCTGAATTGGTACCGCTACATGGTAGTGTCGTGTCTTTCGTTTTCCCGCAGACTCTGAATACGTTGATTGCCATGCCTCCGAGTAGCTCTCGAGGGGCGATTCGGCAGTTCCACATGATATACAATTAGTTGGCCACTTAATATCAGCAGACATGTTCCATCACACATCATCTTTCGGGAAAGTCGCACATAATAAATCTGTCAGAATCCACGACAGAAGCCACGGAGGGAGCTACGTGTGGGTGTATAAGGTGATGGGACTCTCTTTGGTCATATGAAAGCTTTTTAGCACTTCAATTGAACGAGTATTCATCAGTGTGCTAGGAGGCGGTTATTCTGAAACGAACGACTCACATTCTCATTATCGCATTATCTCTGATTCTTCTTCTCTCTCTTACTCAATCTGATGAGGTCAATAGAATGTCTGAAGATTCAATAATCTCTCTGGAACAGCAGATGCATTCTTCTTACGAGGAACACTCTGCCATTTGGATCTTTGATGATTTTGATCTCATGATGATCGCAACAAGTGGTGTAGGGACAGAGGCATTTCCCTACGTGATTGAGAACCTGTCAATCTCTGAACGAACTTGTATCTACATTCAGGACACTACCCAGTACTTCTTGATTCGTGACTGTCTGTTTCAGCCTTCTACATTTGGTGGTGACCATGGTGTCTATCTCAACAACGCTCCAAACGGACGAATCGAGAATTGCACATTTGAGTCAATGGGCTATGGGGTCTTTGCTCTCCACTCCGATGGTCTTAAGGTACATAACAACACCCTCAATGACTTTGAAACTGGACTACACGTTGCATGGTGTTCAAACAGTGCAATCACCAACAACACCTTTTCAAGCACAGCATCAGAGGGCATCTATCACGCTCTCTCGCACAATAGCTTGATTGCGAACAACACCTTCTATGGAACCTACGGAAATGGAGTTCGCTTCTCTAATTCTGACTGGTGTGATGTTAACAACAACCAGTTCTATGGTGTCTACAATTACGGGATATATCTAGATGGAGTTGATACTGCAATCCACAGCAACACCTTCGAGAGTGGAGGCATCAAGATAGAGGGATATAGCCTGACATTCAATCAGAGTATTCAGAACAACCTGCTGAATGGTCTACCAATACTCTACAACAGGTCGCAGTCCCATCTCGTATTTGACTCAGTAGCCTGTTCGCAGATCATTCTCTCAAACTGTACTAATACAACCATCAAGAATATCTACATTGAGGACTCTTTAGACGTAATTCAACTAGTAGTCTGTGACAACAGCACATTATCGAACATCACGATAGAAGACAGTCGTAATAATGGCATATACTTATGGGAGTCCGACTCTGTGTCAATGGACGACATCTCTATTCATGACCTGCAAGGCTATGGAATTCGATTAGACCGCTCAAGTCACTGTTCACTTATTGATGCGAACTTCTCGGACAGTTCATCCGCGGGTCTCTACCTCTTTGGAGCATGGAACTGCTCTGTGAACGATACTACCTTCTACAATGACGGAGTTGTCCTTTTCAGACCACTATTCGATATCAAAGAACTCGAACATCACTTCACAAACGTCATGGTGAATGACCGACCTCTTGGCTTCTTCTGGAACATATCACATCAGACCATCGATGCAAGTCCCTATGGGCAGGTCATACTGGCTGATTGCGACTACGTCAATGTGACCAACGGTGAGTTCTATAACACATCTCTAGGTGTTGATTTTGTCAGATGTATTGGATGTAGGTT
>JAEOST010000668.1 GCA_016840245.1 Candidatus Thorarchaeota archaeon | reverse complement strand
CCCATTATCTGTTGGTTAAACATGGCTATTTCATTATACAACTCTGTAAACGCATCGTGCATTGCGATACGCTTTCTCTCAAGCCCCTCTTTATCGTCAATGTCATGTAACGCGAATTCCCTGACTGTATCCTGAGCCTGAATATTCAGCTCGTATAGTCTGCTTGTGTAAACGGGGACATCGATATCAGTGAGGACATCTTTTTCTTCTTCTTCTTCGGGTTCATCTTCTTTTGCCCCCGGCAATATGTTTGACACTTTCATGACCTCTGGAGTATATACTCCGGAAAGGCAGTTTGAAGTTCTACTTAAGAATACCTAGGCTCAAAAAGAAGTAGAAGTTAGGTGCTCACACACCTAACTTATGAATAGTAATGGTACGATAACTGTAAATATCATGAATCCGCTGCTCGGAATCTGATTCGTCTACCATCTCGAAACTTAATGAGTCTGCCTTCTTCAAAAAGATGATTCAAAACTTCACTAGTTCTAGATCGAGATTTGCCCCATTCTCGAGCGAGCTCTGCAGCTGTACGTCCATCAGTATTCTTTCGCAGTATCTTAACTAATCTGTCCCAGCTTACATCACTTTTATCGAACAATGTGTATTGTCCTACTGCCGAGTTCTCTGAAGCACTCTCTACTCCAGTCCCGATTTGACTCTTGAGTTCATTAACTGTGTCAGTAAGAGTTAGAACTGTCTTTCGAAGCTCTGTGAGTTCCTTCTTCAATTTTTTAAGTTGAGGCTCTTCTTGTGGTTTCTTAGCCATAGTAACTCCTCCATGAATACTCAATAATCTTCTCTGAATTCGATATAGTTACGCTTCTTCTTTTTCTTCTCGATGTTCTCTTTTGCATCGACAACTCGCATTTTCACTTCCTGAGCAGGATGATATTCCTCAAGATCAGTTTCAATGCTGTCTTGCTCAGGTGGATCCTCACGAGTCAGAAAATTTGGTCTTTTTTCGGTTTTACTTTCCTGTACGGCTTCGGGAGTTTTGATGAGGTCATACTCTGTCTCTTTCAGCTCCAATACATTCTCCGAGAGTATTTGCCGTGTGTCCTTTGCACACGTGCCTTTCTTATGTTGGTATGTCACCATTATCACATCGTCAACAATAATCGACAATCAACAATACCATTGAATGAACGCTTATAGGGATTGCGAATGCACTAATGATGGACGAAATCTGAAAAACAACGGTCAATCCGATGATAGGGATCTCGCAAACGTCATGTAACCTGTGTGACCAACCATCCATGTTGTGGGTCGCGTTTTATTCTCACGAACCATTATCTCCCTTCGGAGTATCTCTACCGTCTTAATCATGCCCCACTTACCTGTTTCTCCAAGGGCCTTACATGTCTTCATGACTTGTTCAATAGTTGGACTATAACTTACCAGAAAACTACTCGGTCGCAGAGCACCATGTGCGATATCTACAATCTCCCATGGAGTTGCTAGGTCCAGTACAACGGCATCAACATCAGTTTCTGTGATTCCCTCGCCAATGTCTCTATGGTACATTGTTATACGGTCCATGTCGGCATGTCGTTTGAGATTTTTCTCAGCTCCCAGATGCATATCTTCTCGAATCTCGTAGGTGTAGACATGTCCAGATGGTCCCACCGCATTAGACAGTATCCAGGTTAACGCTCCAGAGCCTGTACCTGATTCCACCACTCGTGAACCAGCTCCTATTCCTGCCTCAATCAGAATCGTTCCTGCATCCTTTGGGTATATTATCTGTGTATTCCGACCCAATGATATCTGGATATCCGTCTTACTTGGTCTATGAATCTGGAATACATTGCCTTGATGGCTCTCAATCTTGAGCCCATATGGTCGTCCAATCAGGTCATCGAATCGAATAATCCCCTTGTTTGAGTGAAATTCTTCTCCGGCCTTTACCTTTCTAATCCAATTTCTCTTGGCATCTAGAAAGATGTAAACGTAGGAACCATCTTGGATGGAGTCTGGCATAACTTCTTTTCAATATTCATTATGTTTTGAGTGTTCCCTACTGATATTTGACACAAAGGGCGCGAGTGTGCAAAGACTTATTCGAAAACTTATAGGGTGTGCCTCAGAGGGAGTCCATTGAACGAGCGTGACCACCAACCTGACCCTAGCGACGATATTGAATCCGATAATATTGACGCAGATAAAGGTGTAACAATATATCCGAAGAGTTTGTTCGACTATCATCCCCGTGTCGATATCCCGCTTGATTTGTTAATCGACCTACAAGTCGGTGTTGTTGTTGGTCGTTCTGATTCGTTCCACAAGAAGTACAGTACAGTAGGTCTGGGGATGATTGGTGCAATTACAGAGATGTCAGATGATCCGCTAACCTCTCTAGTGGGAATGCCAGTCACACTCGATCTTGTAAGTCCCCATGTCATGTTCGTTGCAGGAAAGCGGGGGTCAGGTAAGAGTTACACCCTTGGTATTCTAATTGAAGAACTCTCACGAGCAATGAGTCGAGCTGAGATTGAAGTTGCAGCAGTCGTCATAGATACAGTAGATGTGTTTCGGCAGACAGTGGAACCGAATAACGATCAGACAGAACTGATTGAAAAGTGGGGGATGAGCGCTCAAGGATTTCCAGCTGCAGTGTACATCCCAAAGCGGACATATTCAGCACTACCCGCTGATGTGAAGACGCGTTCGAATCTCTATCCCCTTGCAATAAGCCCTCGTGAACTCTCGAGTTCAGACTGGGGCTACATCCTAGAGAAAGGTGGCGATCTTAGTACGACAATGGACAACCTCATTGGTGACATTGTTGATAGTCTTCATAGAGGATACATACTCTCAGATGGTGGTAAGATCTCTGCTAACAAGGATTACAGCATTAAGGATATGATTCGTTGCATTGAGTCCAATCCTTCAATAACAGAGTTTTACAAACCTGCTACACGAACGGCTATGATTCAACGATTACGAAGAGCACATCGTCTTGGAGTCTTCCATCCCGGTGGAACAAGTGCCCAAGATCTTGCTATCGCTGGACAAATCACCATAATTGATGTGGCACCACTTGGATCTGACGCAGAGGCTGTTCTGGCCATACTTACTAACATGCTATGTAGACAGGTGCTCACGTATCGAATGGCATGGACTGATGAGGGCACAAGCGCACGAGAAGAACTCCCTCCGACGTGGCTTATCATTGATGAGGCGCATACTCTTGTTCCACGGAGTGGACACACTCCTGCCAAGAATGCAATAATTGGTTATGCAAAACTTGGACGTCGGTTTGGTTGTAGTCTCGTGCTGTGCACACAACAACCGTCTGCAGTCTCAGATGATGCTATCTCACAGGCCGACATTATCCTGTCCCACTCACTCTCACATGATGGTGATATACGTGCACTCCAACAGCGTGCCCCAGCTGTCATGCCAGATTTATTCCGTGACAAGGTCTTCATCAGTAGTCTGCCTCGTGGTGTGGCCTTGCTGTTTGATCAGAGTACTGAGAATAAACGCGGATTCATATTCCAAGTGCGACCACGACTCTCGCAGCATGGCGGAACTGATAGATTTTCAGGTCTGCTAGAGGCAGCCACATTGATGGCTCCAGAAACGCCTGATTATGAGGAAGACGCGGAACTACCCATTCTTGAAGAAGAACTTGATGAACCAGAAGACGAACTACTGGAAGGCCTACCTGACGTTCCACGACCCCCTTTGAAGTTAAGCAAGGACGACTGGGAGGCGCTTGATGAATGGATTCGTGAATATGTCCAGAAGCAGTTTGAACAGAAGAGTCAGGAGTACTCAATCACTGAGGAGCCCGCTCCTCGTACTGAACCCGATGAATCTGTGGAACCAATCGTTAGACCTGAGGTCATTCTAGAACTAGCCGATGGGGAATTTCCTGATCGTAATCGAGTAAAAATAGCACGATTCAGTGATGTCCGATCTGAGCTCCTATCTAAGGCTGTGACAAGATTGGTTCTATATGCAAAACCGTCGCACGAATTTCTGTTCAGTGCAGAAAAATTACATCGACAAACCATACCGATTCTATTAGATTCCCATGATGTTCTCACGGTG
>JAEOST010000667.1 GCA_016840245.1 Candidatus Thorarchaeota archaeon | reverse complement strand
TGTTGTAAAGAACCATAGTAAGGGGTATAGTCACCTTCTTTCAGCCTACAATGTAGAGTCCAAGAATTGGGAGATGCCCTTCGATGATATTATGAGCAAGATCAAGGCGATGGGCTTGTAGAGTTAGTTTCACAAATGCAGTAAGAGAACCCTTTAGATATGTCTTGGCAACATGCAGGCAAAGCCAGTGATGAAGAATGGGATACTACTGCGTTATGGTGCATGGGCCTTGCCGAGGTAAGATGTGCGATTTTTGGGCAAGAGTGAAAATTAGAAAGAGAACTGTAGACAATCTTGTATCAGATGTACTTGACAGTATCATTGAGTGTGATGATGAGTCTGCAATGCGGTATGATGATGCTCTAGAACAGTATTGGAGATCCTTAGGTGTAATGGATATGGAACGGCTCTACAGAGAAGAACCTGAATTGTCTATCAAAATCAAAGAAGTGGAGAGAAGAGTCCGTTCTTAGAACTTCAGAACGGACTTGCTACTCGGTTGGATTATTTTACTCAGGTGCTGAAATCATATTATCTTGATTTAGCAACCATTTTGGATCAAGTGCTCGTTTTACTGCCTGCATCTCTGTGATTCCCTCAGGTCCATACATGACCTCTAGAAATGCCCGTTTGAGCTTTCCAATACCGTGCTCAGCAGCAACTGTACCTCCAAGTTCTACTGCTCGCTTGGCAAATATCATGTAATTGTCCATCCCTTGATGGACTTCCTCATTATTCCGGGGTAACATATTCACATGTAAGTGGTTGTCGCCAATGTGACCAAAGATAACATACTCCATACCCTGAGATTCGAGGTGTTCTCGATAGTATTTGAGATAGTCACGTAGTGCTTCGTTGGGTACCGCCATGTCAGTACCAATCTTGTGCACCTCATGATACTCTGCCTTACGCATAGCTATTGTAGCATTCACAGTTTCAGGTACAAAGTGACGAACTGTCTTCATCTTCTCAAGTTCTGCACGGTCCATCCCGGCCCAGCTCGATTCAGATGAGCTGTTGTGTTTGTTCAACACCAGTTCGAGGCCCATGACTTTGTCTTCCATGTTCTCTTCAGTGTAACAGAATTCAAAGAATACAACCGCCTTAGTTGCATCAGTAAGAGCTGGTACGGTGATTCCTGATGAAGCGGCTTTCTCTTTGATCATCTCCAATGCATTGGGACCGAAATACTCGATAAAGTCTAACTCCACGGGCGTGTCTGCTGCACGAATATCATAGACAAAATTCACAGCATCACCCTCACTTGGGAAGAATGCCATTACTGTCATGATATTCTCAGGCATTGTGACAAGTCCCAGTTCCACCTCTGTGATTGCACCAAGAATTCCTTCAGAGCCAATGAACAGGTCAATCAGGTCCATGTCAGGCTTTGCAAAGAGGCCTGCCGCATTTTTGGTGTCAGGCATGGTATAGGTTGGAATAGATATCTCAGTTGTAGTTCCGTCAGTATGGGAGATCTCAAACTTGCCATTCTTGGCTTTGACCTTTCCACGTTCGATATCGAGGACATCACCGTTCATTAGAGCAACGCGGATTCGACAGACCCATTTTCTTACAGCACCGTACTTGAAAGTCCTAGCACCAGAAGCATTGCAAGCTACAATTCCCCCTAGTAACGCACTCATCTCTGTTGGATCAACTGGAAACGTGTAGTCTTTTGATTCAGTCAAGAACTTCTCAAGTGCCTGCTGCTGCTCCGAAGTACCCTTGCCCTGAATAACTTCCAGACTTCTGCTTGTTACTGCTTTGACCAAGTCCTCAAGAAGTACACCCGGCTCACCACCGATTGAGTATAGACCCTCACTCTCATCATACTGCATGTATAGGAGGTTGGTCATCTTCTCAAGGTTGACTGTAATTCCACCAAGTGGAACAGCTGCACCAGTGAGTCCGGTCCTTGCACCCTGTATCGTAACTGGGGTTCCCTTCTCATGTGCATCCCGGAGAATTGTTACGACTTCAGCCTCAGATGTGGGGAACAATAACATCTCCGTTGCGCCATCGAATGAGTGACTCTCATCGTCAAGATACAGTACATATGTATCTGTAATCTGTGATTGATCAGTAATCTTCCGAATGCTCTCGAGGTCAACATCCTCTACCTTAGTGGCCTGTATCTTGTTTGTCATTTGGTCGCACCCTGAAATCGGGAATTATTGATTTGCAAAACACTCACAAAATCAATCGAAGTACAGGGCGGAATCAATTTTAGGCTTACTCTATGTCCCAATCAATGTCCTTCAATAAAATATCAGGTGTGACTATGAGAATCGCTGCAATTTCCGATATCCATACACGTTCTAAAGGAGCTGATGACAAACTCTTGGATGCCATACAGAGGCGTGTTGAAGGGCTTGCACCGGATGTGTTTGTCATTGCGGGTGATATCAGTCATAGAATTGATGACCTTCGAGATGCCCTATCAAAACTGAGAATCAATAGTTGTGAAAATCTATACGTTGCAGGAAATCATGATGTCTGGTTTGAGGAAGAGATTGGTCTAGGCACTCTTGAGAAATATTCGAAAGTAGTTGGTGAGGTCTGCAAAGAAGAGGGTTTCAGTCATCTCCCAGATGGGCCCTATGTGAATGAGGATATTGCATTCATAGGTAGTATGGGATGGTATGACTACTCTTTCAAGAGCGAGAACTTGAATATTGATGATGAGCACTATGAGAAAAAGCAATTTCAGGGATCATATTGGAGAGACTACTATTGCGTGGATTGGGGATTTTCGGATAAGGATGCAACACAATTATTGAATGAGAAGGTTCAGTACGACCTAAACCTGCTACCAGAATCAGTAAATAGAGTGGTCTTTGTATCACACCACCTACCATTTCAAGCTCTTACACTATATAAGAATAAATTGCCTTGGGATTTCTTCAGTGCGTTCATGGGTGCAACTAGCACTGGAAATGTTCTCCAAAATGATGAGCGGGTTATCTTGTCAATATCTGGACATAGTCATATTAGAAATTTATTGAAACGTGAGCATATGACTGCAATTACAGTACCATTGGGATATGGGAGACCTCCTCTTGAGGCCTTAGACGAATTCGTCCTTTCAGCTGTGGCTGAAATTGTAATTGAAGGTAAAAACATTACAGTACCTGGTTTTGTAGAGGGAGATATTTGTGCTGGACTTCCCTATCACTTTGAACAAGATTGAACTAGTAGATGTTTTTTTTTACGACAGATTAATGAGTAGGGTTTGAAGAACATGTAATACTGCCGTCTGTTTCGTGCAGTAAGCGAACAAGATGAATTGCGAATGGTGTGAACTCGGAAATGAAAGGCGTTGGTGCGGAAATAGTCGCTGCAATTCTGGTTATAATCATGGCCGCAGTTGCACTTGCCTGGACTGTAGTTTTCCGCGATGTCGGAACACCAATCCTCATGGTGTTCGTTGGCACTTATGCGATTATCAGTAGCGAGAAAGTGAATCGAACTGCAATGTCATTACTCGGTATGGCGATAGTAAGTGTTATTCTTTATGTTGAGGTGGTGCTTGGACTTATTTCCCCTGAGCCCGGACACAGCATATTCTTCACACTTGTACATGGCATCGAATGGGACACCATAATATTCGTTATGGCAATGATGATTATAGTGAGTGTCGCAGGAGCATCAGGTCTATTCCAATTCATTGCATTGAAGATTGCAAAACCTAGTGGGGGCGATCATAAGAGACTCTTCATCACGTTTCTAGTGTTCGTGTCAGGAATCAGTCTGTTCTTTGACACGGTTTCTACTATGCTCATAGCAGCACCCCTAACAATACAGATATGTAAGGCCTTGGAAATTGACTTCAAACCCTTTTTAGTCTCGGAATCTATAGTATGTAATTTCTCATCGATACCTTCAGTCGTTGGTGCAGTACCCAACTTAGTTATTGTGGGAAGAACAGGTCTTGATGTGGGATTTCTATTCATTGTCTTCATGCCATTGTCAATAATTCTCTTTCTTGTCAGTCTGCCAATTTTATTGCGCTGGTATGGAAGTAAGTTTGGCACAACAGATCAACATAGAGTAGATGCAGTATTCTCCATAGATCCCCATACGATGATTAAAGACAAAACGGAGTTCAGGATTTCAGTATTGGCCATCATCGTGCTGGTGGTGGGTTTTGGATTCGGACCTACTCTTGGGCTTGTTCCTCCTATGGTGGCACTTGTTATCGCCGCGTTCATGCTGCTTCTTTCGCATGAGAGAGCTGATGACTTCTTTCACAAAGTTGGTTGGGGAACTGTGTTCTTCCTTGTCGGACTCTTTGGACTTGTTGTCGCTCTTGACCTTGCCGGGCTCATTGACGCATTAGCCGAGGGTGTCCGAGGCATAATTGGAGATAATGGTGCATTCGCGACAGTATTCCTAATCTGGATACCTGCAATGCTCTCAGCATTCCTAGACAACCTACCTGTATCTGCGGT
>JAEOST010000666.1 GCA_016840245.1 Candidatus Thorarchaeota archaeon | reverse complement strand
CTGTTTCTAACACAATGACAAGTAATGTGTCATTCAATTCTTTACCCCATGAATCATGAACAGTGATAGTGAGAGGATAGACTCCTTCACCTAATCCATCAACGTTGAGTGTAAGGTGGTCCTCAGTCCAATCAGTCCATGGAAGCGAGACTACTCCAACCACACTGTAGTTTCCTGGATGTAAATCAGTAAACGTCCATGTTAAGAAGTTATCAAGTTCATCCTGCGTGTATACCAAGTCTTCTGGTGAGCTAAGAGTGGGGACTGTATAGTCTCTGATTGAAACCTCAAACTCGAAGATCGACGAGAATCCACCCATATTAGATACCGTGAGTGTATACGTATAGTTCGACATGCTGTATGGTAGTACTCCTTCGATTGTGCAATTGAACGTGCCACCATCAAGTCCACCAGTAACATTCAGTCCTGACTGACTTGAATAGACATACCACTCGATAATATAGGCTCCACTGATTGTGAAAGTGACAGTCGGAGGTACTGGGTCGTTAACTGGATCCCAAAGTATCCATAGACCTGAATCATTGTAGTAGCCTGTATAGCGATCTCCTAGGGGCTCAAACTCACAAGTTATGTCTGTAATTGATGGCAAATCAGTGACTGTGGTGAATGTATAGAGATTCGTCATGATAGTCGAAATCCCATACTCAATCTCAATTGATGTCGTTACAGTGACATTCCAAAGACCTAGAGACCCAGGAATTATCTCAGCAGTGAACACAGGGTCATTCCAATCAGCAAGTACACCTGCAATCTCAATCGTGTCACCTGCACCCAAGAATTGCCCGTCATAGAGCAATCTGACCTCACACGAGAAAGTGCAACCCTCTCCAATCAATGTCCATTCGGGAGACCCTAGGCTTACAACCTCTATTGCATCCCAGATACACCAGGTCACATCGTTCAATGAGATGTTCGTAATCCCATGGCTATCATCACCAAGAGCCATTTCGATGGTATATCCTCGTCTACCGACACTATCGTATACGAACGATGTCGAGTTGAGTATGAGAGTACCATCATATGGCATTCCATCATAGAGGTATGTGGCTGACAACATAATACCCGACGCATTGATTCCAACATTGATTCGCTGGTCAAATGGATCAGATACTGTAACATTCAGCGAGTCCCAAATCACAGTGACTGGACTGGTTGGATCTCGTTCAGAAACTATACCATAGTAGTTGTCCCAACATTCTATGTCATCATAGGTCTCAGATTCTACAATCTCACTCGTTCGTGCTATGAACCATACTCCACCACCAAGGTGGTATGCATCATAGCCATTGATGGACACATACCCGTCAGTCAAGGGTGTTGAATCCCAACTATATACAAGAGTATGATTGATGACTGCATAGTCGCCAATATCCACTCTAGTATCAAGAACTGACGTGCTGTACACTCGTATTCTGTCGAAGATGAGATAGTCAGACTGTCCATTCTGATTCACCACAGTTATTCCATGTGTGTTGTCAGAAACAGTAATTGAACCGAATGAGAACATTCCTGCTGCGTAGTATTGGTAATATCGTTCCCATATTCCATATCCATAGTATCCAAATTGGTTATCAGTTTCATATACACTCCCATTGTGCACAGGGGAGTTGTCATACTCATACCGAAGCTCAACACCAACTGATACAAGTGCTCCAGAACTCACTCTATTATCTGAAATAATGTATCGAATGACTATGACTTGATCCCAGATTCCATAGACTTCATCACTTGCGCTGACAACAGTGATTCCATAGTCATCATCACCAACACCAGAGATTGCAGTATATCCAAATTTACCAACCTCTGTTTGAATGAACATGGTTGAGTTCAGGTTGATTGCACCATTGTACGAATTTCCATCATAGTTGTATGTAGCTGACATGAGAATTCCTGATGCATTGGTACCAGTGTTCATCCTTACAACTGATGGCTGTGTCAGTTCAACAGTAATTGAATCCCAAATAACAGATGCAGATTTACCGTCATTGTGAATCCTCCTCAGGTCATATGATCCTCCAGTATGTGAAATCGTATCATATACTCGTTCCTCAACTATTGAGGAAGAAACAGTAATGTACCAATCACCGGCACCTGCATGAGAAGATGTTATACCTTGAATCATGACAGTCCCAGTAATTACATCAAATCCACTATATGCGTAAGTTAAGTCAACCCAGACATCCACATCAGAGTTTACATCTGTTCTGTAATCTTCTACCCAAATGAGCTCAACAACAATGTAATCAGCTAAAACAGTATCATCATATTCTAATGGAGAAATGAGACTATCGGAGCCACCACTAGGAAAGATATCGCATGAGAAGTACTGATGACCAACCCACTCAGCAGTCTCAACCGCACTATTGAATGTACCATCAGCATTAGTTGGTATCACCCACGATGTAGAATTTGTACCCTCACGAGTAACTTCTAAAGATATCTGAGAAGGAATTGGAGCCACATCAGATACGAAATACGAAACATCCCCCATTACATTAATACTGGATAGGATGTCGTCATGATCATCATCAAGACCATATGACATAATTTGGAGTCTTGTTTCAACCTTGTAGTTTGTACCATAAGTCCTTGAATTCTCAGAGACCCCATCTGAAACTCGATGCCATATCTTCATATCATTGACATCAGGATGGTCCCAGAGAAAACGGAATTTCCATGTCACATTGAGATAATTGCCAAGTGATGTCCAGGAACCAATGGCAATCTCGACATAGTCCGAACCTGCGAGTGTAGACCAACCGGAGCTTGCACGATTGAAACGAATCTCCCAAAGGGTACCCAATGAATCACTTACTCCAGAGAGGTATACATAGTCTATATCTACAGCTCCATCGTCATCTGCGTAAGATGTAGTGATTTCACAATAACCCCCAGAATGTGGCGACTTCATAGCAAAAAATGTGTTAGTATCATACGTCGAGTCAGTATCTTCTTCAGCTACAACTTCTGGAATATCTTGTGATAATCGAACAAACATCGAAGATATCTTCCATGAGGTCTTGAAGTTATCTGTAGATGGAGCATGAACTGCATCAACAGTGCGAATCACAATTGTTGAATCAGGAAGAATCGCATCATACACATGAAACACAAATGAGAGGAATGGATATGCAATATCACCAACATACTGCCATGAACTTCCATCGTAATACTCAACAACCAAATCCTCAATAGTGGAATAGGT
>JAEOST010000665.1 GCA_016840245.1 Candidatus Thorarchaeota archaeon | reverse complement strand
TAAACGGATCCTCGTAGGGGACAAATTCAGCGAACTCACTCGATACGATATGATCAATCGTATAGGTTGATCCATTCGGATGACTCCCATTAGGAGTCCAGAATGCACCTCCTAGAAAACCAAGTGTTGTTACGAAGGTTACTGCAAGCAGGGTTGAAACCAGACCTGCTCCCATCATTTTTCGTTTTACCTCTGAATCGAGAGCCCTGACAATCACTGGAATCACAACAGAATATAGGGATTATTTCTACTTAGTACCATGGAATAGAACACCTCGTCCATGTTTTAGAACACTCATTTCGGATGTTGTTTTGCGTTTGTGCCAAGAAATTAAATGGAATCGGCATCTAACAAGATGTGTGGATTCTAGGATGAGAGAACTCTCAGATGATGATACAATTGAATCTGAATTGAGAGGGAACACGCTACGAGTTTATTGGTACATGCTCTCTCAGAATGAACCAGTTGGTGTGAGAGAGGTCCAGAGAGCAATTGGCATGTCCAGTCCCTCTGTCGCAAGTCATCATCTCACCAAGCTTACATCGCTGGAATTGGTCGAGAAGAAACCAGACAACTCCTATGAGGTCAGTCGGGTAGTCAAGGTCGGAGTTCTAAGAAACTTCATTGATTTTCGAGGAAGGTTCCTTCCACGGTACATGTTCGTTGCCATCTTCTTCACGGCATACACATTGGCATATTTTGTACTGAGTCTAGTTGCATATCCTGGTCTCTTCGATAGATACATAGCTATTGGAATCGGTGTTATCGGAGCATTATTTGCTTGGATTGAGAGTGTTCGACTCTGGAAGCTTAAACTGTCTTGAATCAAGATTTTCTACGCCGCTTAGGAATGGTTGCTGAAGATACAAGATCAATTTTATCTTGTAGAAATATAGTACCACTATTTTCAGAGAGCTCTCGGACTTGACTTATTGTAGATTGGGCTTCCTCTCCATGACCTTGAAGGAAGAGCATTCTAGCTTTTTGCAGAAGTGCAAGACCCAAGATACCTGGTAGGTCCTTTTTACGTGCCATCTCTTCCATGACACCTATCCAATGCAGCACGAGCAAGCCATCTGATTCAGGAGTTTCTATGTAGTGTTGAATCTCTGTATCTGCTAACAAGTAAAGGCATTCGTTGATACGGTCCTGTCTATGAAGTCTTTCCATTATCTCGAGTGCATTTTCGAAACTCTCCAATGCATCAGACAGTCGACCTTCTGCACGTGAAATCAACCCCTCGCTTAGAAGAACATCAGTCAGCCAAACCTCAATTCCTGCCTTAAGTGCCAATTCGTTTCCAACATCATGATACGTTTTGGCATCCTCAATTTTCCCAAGCATTGCATAGGCAGCTGACATACACAGATTCGCAAGAACCTGGACTCCAATGGACTGAACACGTGATGATGACAAGGATTTTGTAGTGAGAGCTGTCTTCGCCCACTCTAGAGCTTCTTCATATTCTCCCATTCTACGATAAGAACGAGACAGAGCAGAAGGTGTCAATCTTAGTGACGCTAGTGGGTTTTGCTTCTCTCTAAGTTCTAGAACTTCCTGGAATGACTTTACTGCAGCATCATACTCGCCTCTCGCGTCAAAGATTACACCCATCACTGTGAAGATACCAACACTTCGTTCAAGAAATCCAAGTTTCTTTGCCTGATTTGCTGCAGACTCAATGAACTCCAGTGCTTTTGCTGGGTCTGTGCGGGCTAGAATTTTGGCTTTTCTAGATAACACTGTAGTGGTGAAAACAATATCATCATACATCAGTGCATGCTGCATAGCAGAATCATACTCTTTCATTGCTTCTTGAGGATTACCCTCATTCTGGTATCCATCTCCCATTAGAAGATACACTTTAGAACGGGCGAATTCAAGTGGGGGATTGGTCCGAATCAATTCCTTGAGATCTTTAATAATTTCATCCTCTGTCAAGGTGCCTGTTGAGGAACTTCGAACGCAAACCATCTTGAACCAGTACAAGTGGAGTAATATCAAGGGATTTGTGCTGGTGGCCAAGGCATCATTGACAACTTCCAGAAGAGTGTCCCCGTCAGGTATGTCCATCTTCCATCCAGTATACTCTGGACGTAACCATACTTGCTGAGAGAATCGCTCAAGGAAATTCTCACGAGCATTGAAAAAAACCCGTGC
>JAEOST010000664.1 GCA_016840245.1 Candidatus Thorarchaeota archaeon | reverse complement strand
GGCAGGACCAGTCCTAATGAAATCTGGAACTGGTATCGTTATTCCTGTTTCGCCTCCAGAAAGAACAAGGTTTTCGCGGAAAAAATTGTAGATGAACATTGCCATCGCCAGTGCAATAAATGCAAATGCAGTGCCTCTCATGCGACTTGTTGTAAGTCCCATTATTAACCCAAGACCTGCACCAATCAACATCGCGATAAAAATTGTAAAGGGATATGGTATCAGTGCAACGGCATTAAAAGGTGGAGGGAGAAAATTCGCGTCTAATGTATATGCCATGAAATATGCTCCTACCCCAAAGAGTGCAACATGTCCAAAATTGAGAAGCGCTGAACGACCTAGTTGTAGATCAAAAGACATTGCAAGAAGACCGAAAATCATTATCTGAGTAATAATGTATAGCAGAGTTCGAACGGGGGAAAAACTTGCAGTTGTACCTAATGGAACTAGATACAGGAAAGCAAGAATAGCTATTATTGTTCTGTTCTTCGACAGTATAGAAGGTGTGTTTTGGGCAAGACTTCTCTTTTCCCGTAGGTTAGTACTATCATCACTCATGACCGGTCAGTCCTCCTGGTTTAACTATCAGAATAATCACCATAATGATGAATACAATGATGTTCTCAAGAAATGGAATGAAATATGACGAAAATTGAATTGATAGACCGACTACAAGTGCACCAAAAAATGTCCCTTCAAAGCGACCATAATGGGCTCCGCCAATAACAACTATGACAAAGGCGTAAATTAGGTAAGTTAGACCATGACCTGAGTTTGCTCCAATCATCGGGACAAGAACAGCACCTGATAGTCCTGCAAGAGCGGCACCCAACATGAAGACAATTGTAAACAATTTTCTAATATCAGTGCCTAATGCTTCGACCATCTCGGAATCTTCTATTCCTGCTTGAATCTGGAGTCCTATACGCGTCCTTCTGAATCCAAGGAACATCAATCCAGCTACTGCGAATCCGAGAAAGATCAGGAAGATGTTGTATGTCTCAAATATAATATCACCAAAAACAAGAACACCACTTATGAAGAACGTGTCTAACTGCGAAGTGGAACCTGGGAGAATGAAATAGGAAAACTGTGCAGGTCCCCAAACAATCTCAGCGACCTGAGCGATAATGAACATAAAACCAACTGTCAATAATATCTGAGCTACAGAATTTCCATAGAGTCGTCGAATTGTGAAGAACTCAATTCCTCCACCTATAAGAGCCATAACTGCCGCAGCTCCAAGGGCACTCACAATGAACGCTACGACCGACATCACATAGTGATTACCTCCAAAGAGTAACAAGAAGGGTAGAGCAGGATCTAGAAAGACAGCTTCAGTTCCAAGATAGATGATAAAACCCAAGAAACCTCCCAGCATGAAGAAGGATCCGTGAGCGAAATTGATAACATCGCATAGACCAAAGATCAAGTAGAAACCGGAGACCATCAGGAAAAGCAACCTGCTGAGTGCAAGCCCATTGACAACTGATTTGCTGGTCTTTACGATGACGCCTTCTAATGTGTAAATATCTATAGATACTACGACCGCATAACATGCCACTATAATGAGCGCAAAAACCAATACAATTTTCACTATCTGGCGAACCTGCGGGTTTTCATCCCAATAGTCTCGAATAGAGATTCTCTCTGTTTGCATTGTCATTAGATGTTTACCCCCAAATATTGTGCTACAAGCTCCTTGTCAGCTATTAGTTCAGACATGTTAGTGCCTTCATGAACGATCTTTCCATTATCGAAAATGTAGTAATTGTCACCCAGTTTAGAAACAGTTCGAAAATTCTGTTCTACTAACAAGATGGTGGCATATTCTTTGAGTCTATCAAGAGATGTAATAAGGTTCTTAGCTAAGAGGGGACTCAAGCCCTCTGTAGGTTCATCAATAAGCAACAAATCATTTTCATTCACCAATGCACGGGCAACAGCTAGCATTTGCTGTTGGCCGCCTGAGAGAGTTCCTGCTCTCTGTTTAATGAATCCCTTCATATCTGGAAATAGATCAAAGATCAATTCCATTCGTTCTCGCACTACATCTTTGGAAGTTCCTTTTCTCCTTGAAATAATTAGATTCTGTTCAACGCTCAAGGTACCGAATATTCTTCTGGTATCAGGGACATATCCGATGCCTTTGTTGACTATCTTATGAGT
>JAEOST010000663.1 GCA_016840245.1 Candidatus Thorarchaeota archaeon | reverse complement strand
CCACCAACAATGATAACTAATGAGTGTCCATCTTTCACTAAGGATTTGATAGCAGTAGCATAATCTCTCACTCTGTCAACGATTATCTTGCCTTCATCATCGTATAGGAGAGATCCTCCAATTTTCAACACTGCTCTCATATGGAGTCCTCTTGGACGCTTAGCATGTTTTGCTTCGTCTTGTTATTAAAGAAGCTTTCTTGAATGGACCGGTTTGCCGATATTTCGAAGCTAACACGAGAGTATCTATCGCGCCAATTAATAGTCAAACAAAATTGACCAAAATTGTATCTCTGGCTTAGCATATTTGACCAAAGCCCTTTTAGGTAATATATAATCAACGAGTCTGAGCGGCGAGTGAGTGCCGACCCTTGCTGACATCAAGGAGATTGATCATTTTGTCGAAACCAAAAATTACGTCTAAACGCTGGAAGCCTCCTGCAGAGGCTGAATTACTTGAAACATGGGAAAATGAAGATACATACAAGTTCGATATGGATTCTGAAAAGGAGATCTATACGGTTGATACTCCACCTCCTTATCTATCCGGACCTATGCACGTGGGTCAAGTCGTTCATTACACCCAGATTGATACTATCGCACGTTACAAACGTATGCGTGGATTTGAGGTCAATTTTCCTATGGGGATAGATCGCAATGGTCTTCCAGTAGAAGTTAGAGTGGAGAAGGATCTCAAAATCAGTATGCACGAAACTCCACGAGCAGAGTTTCTCCAGTTGTGTAAGAATCAACTGGATGAAGATGAAACGATTGCAATTGGGGGATTCAAGAGACTTGGAATTGGTTTCAATACCTATGAAGATGAGGGAAGTTATCGTACTGATAGTCCTAGATTCCGTGCAGTAACCCAAGCTACTTTCATTGAGATTTGGAACAGAGGATTGGTCTATCCCGATGCTCGACCGAATAATTGGTGCTTTGACTGTGGTACAACAATTGCTGATGCAGAGGTTGAGTACTCGGAGAGATCGACAACTCTGAATTACCTTCACTTTGAGGTGGATGGACTTGACCCTATCGAGATTGCTACTACACGTCCTGAGCTCCTTTGTGCTTGTGGTGCAGTGTTCGTTCATCCCAAGGACGAACGTTACACAGCATATCATGGAAAGACTGCGAAAGTACCGATATTCAATCTTGAAGTGGAAATAATTGCAAGTCCGACTGCCCAGATGGAGTTTGGTTCTGGTGCTCTGATGGTCTGTAGCTTTGGAGACCAAGGTGACGTTAAGGCGTTTCGAGACCAAGGTCTAAAACCAATTCCAGCTGTATCCCCTGAAGGAACGATGAAGGAAGCTGCAGGCGAATATGCTGGCATGAAGATTGCTGAAGCTCGAAAAGCAGTTCTTGCAGAATTAGAGAAGCAAAATCTCCTCTTGAAGCAAGAGCAATCCATGCAGCGAGTACCTCTATGCTGGCGTAGTGGAACTCCAATCGAGTTCATTGCAATGGAAGAATACTATGTGAAACAGGTACAATTCATTGATGAACTTCTCAAGATTGCCAATGAAACCACATTCTATCCATCATTTCATAGACAGATTCTCATTGATTGGCTCAATAGAGTATCAATGGACTGGCCTGTAAGTAGACGCAGATACTATGGGACAGAACTTCCTGTGTGGTATTGCAATGAATGTGGAGAAGCATTAGTTCCAGAACTAGAGGATGAGCCAAAATACTACCAACCCTGGAGAGAAGATCCTCCTTTTACTAAATGTTCTAAATGTGGAGCAGAAAAGGGATTCAAAGGTGAAGAAAGGACTTTCGATACTTGGATGGACTCATCAACTAGTGGTTTGCAAATAATAGGCTACATGCGTGATGACAATCTGTTCAAGAAAGGTTTTGGAAACGTTATGCGACCGCAAGGAAAGGATATCGTACGAACTTGGCTCTACTATTCTCTTCTAAGAACTCTGCAATTAACAGGCAAACCTGCTTTCAAGGAAGTGTGGGTATCAGGTCATGTGGTAGATGAGAATGGAGCAGCAATGAGTAAATCGAAAGGTAACTCACCTCCTCCTATGCCCTTTGTAGAGAAATATGGTGCCGACGCTATGCGAATGTTTGGAGCACTTGAGGCGGGTCTTGGTAGTGATGTTCGTTTCTCAGAGGACCGTCTTGCTGGTGTTTCAAAGTTCATGACGAAGCTCTGGAATATAGGAAGATTCATCTCAATGTTTCCAGTTCCAAAGGAGATT
>JAEOST010000662.1 GCA_016840245.1 Candidatus Thorarchaeota archaeon | reverse complement strand
TAGTTGAAAACAGTCTTGACTCGTGTGATGATGCTCAAACATCCCCCTTGATAGACGTTGAGATTCAAAATCTGAAATCCGACATAATTACAGTCAAAGTCTCGGACAATGGTGCAGGAGTTCCTCCAGAGCAAGTGCCCCAAGCTTTTGGTCGAGTACTCTATGGAAGTAAATATTCACAACAACAGAAACGAGGAACTTTTGGTCTAGGTGTTACCATGGCGGTCTTGTATGGTCAAATCACCACAGACTCTCCTGTAGTTATTCACACACGAACTCAAAATTCTGATGGACTTCTCTATCGATTGTTAGTTGATGTTGAGAACAATCTCCCTCTTATAGAGAGCAAAGAAGAACTTCACCGTACCAACATTGGTACTACAGTCATTGTCCAACTAAAGGCTGATCTGAAAAGAGCACAAGACAGAATCATTGAGTACCTACGTCTTTCAACAGTATCAACACCTCATGCCACACTCACACTGAAAATTGATGATGAAGTGCATCTGAATCTGGGCGGTTGGTCAGAATCTCTCCCCGGACCAATCAGGCCCTCAAAACCACATCCGAGATCAGTGGATATGGAGATCCTCCGAAGACTCACAACAAAACATAGTGAACAGAGTCTCAGTGATTTTCTCTGCAATTCATTCCAAAAGGTTGGACCCAAAACTTCTGCACGCTTTCTTCGATTCATGAATTTGAATCCAAATCAAATCATCTCAGAGCTCACTAGAAACGAGTTATCTCACTTGGCTCAAGCATTGAGGAAGTATGACAAATTCGAACGTCCAGATGGAAAATGCATCAGTCCTATTGGAAAGACTGAATTTCTGAATGCTACAGCTTCAGTCTTCAATGTGAAGCTGGCCAAATATGCTAGTCGCGGGGTTAGTGAATGGCAAGGCAATCCATTTGTTATTGAGGCTATTCTCGCTACCGGAGATGATTTTCCTCGGTCCGACATTCCAACACTCTATAGGTTCGTGAATAGAGTTCCTCTCCTCTATGATTCAAGTGATGATGTCTTGACAAGAGTTCTGAAGAGAGTGAATTGGTCAAGATATAGCGGCAGCTTGTCAGAGCCCGTTGCACTATTCTTCCACTTATGTTCCACGAAGATTCCCTTCAAAGCCGCAGGAAAACAATCACTTGCATCTGCACCTGAGATTGAAAATGATGCATACCAGCTTTTCAAAGAACTTGGAAGAAAACTCGGGAAGATTAATGCTCAGTCTAGAAGAAGCGTACGTGAAACGAAGAAGATGCGTGAGTTCTCAAAGTCATTCAGGCAGATAGCTAGGTTCAGTACGGCATTAGCTGGTTGCGATGAAGTACCCTCTACAGATAACCTTGTGAACCAGCTTTTTGAGGTGGACTTAGATGAATGACTCAGAACCTGCCATAGAACTCCTAACATCACTAGGTAGACAGATTGTTGAAGCCATCCGTGAGAACAAATACCCGATACTTGAGATTCCTGACAGGCGAACTAGCAATATCGTCTACGATGAAAACTCCAATCACTATGTCCTTGGCTCTTCTTGTAACATACGCGATTCCAGTAATGTGAAGCATGTGAAACGATTCGCTCAGCTGACATGGATTGCATCCTTTGCTAAGGAGCTACTGCAAGCATCTAGAACCAGCTCACTAAGAGACCTGTATTACTCTTCAGAAGCTTTTGGTGTTGGTTTTTCTGACCAGTCAGAATCTGATAGGATAGTGACAGATCTTGAGTGCCTCACCGGTCTCCCCCGCGAGAACTTAGGCATCTATCCAGAAGAACACTCCTCAATCTATGGTGAGGTGGTTATGCAATACACCGTTTCTGGCTATGAGGGAAAAAAGATTGATCTAACAGTAAGTCCTGATGGATTACCTGTGGGTCCCGCTCTGATGACTGCAGAACCTGTTGAGTCAAATGCTGAAATTGTCTTAGCTGTGGAATCTGGAGGAATGTTCTCTCGATTGATTGAAACCAAGGCTTGGAAGCGGTTCAATGCTGTACTCGTACAACTTGGTGGTCAACCTCCAAGATCTACGAGGCGGCTCATGAGAAATCTACATGTTTCTCTTGGGCTACCAGTTTATGTTTTCACAGACGGTGACCCTTGGGGTATGCACATAGCTAAAGTCATCACCAGTGGTAGTGCAAACTCAGCGCATATCAAAGATCTGACAATCCCCCAAGCTCGGTGGATTGGTGTAACGCCTGATGATATTGTTCAATACTCATTGCCGACAGAACCAATGAATGATACTGATCTGAAACGATTGGATGAGCTTGCACGTGATGTTCGGTACAGTGAACCTGAATGGCAAACTCACATTCAACAATTCAAGAAGATACGGACTAAAGCAGAACAACAAGCTTTCAGCAGGTTTGGAATGGACTACGTAGTTGATACGTATCTCTCAAAGAAGATTAGTTAGAACATTCCAATCCCAAGTGGGTATACAATAAGGAGAAACGTAACAGCTCCATATGCTATCAGTGCCTGTATCAGCAACAACAACAGAACATTTCGCTTCTCTGTCATTTTCTTTGAAAAGTGAGGGAATATCCAGTACATCGTAAATGGACCTACAACCTCCAGAGTTCCATCCTCTCTTGGAGTTGCAAACTTGGCATACTCGATTCCCTTTCGTTTCACATACACACGATAAAGAATGTAGAGTAGGAAATTGAGTAAGAATGGTGCATACAATATGATAGCTAATCTATC
>JAEOST010000661.1 GCA_016840245.1 Candidatus Thorarchaeota archaeon | reverse complement strand
CATGGACGAACACACAGGTTTTGAGTTTAGAGAATCTCACTATTGCTGGAATATACAAGCTGAAGTCTCTGTCATCATTGACAGCTGAGGCTTTACCTTCTATGCTAAGACCTGATCCATGGCCTGAGCATGAAGAAGATATGGAAGCGGTCCTTGGGCTTGAGGACTCAGTTATGGTCCTCAAAGATGAGTTCGATGTTGATGAGTACAATTTGATGGCTAGTGAAGGTCATTTTGAATCAAAAGCACTATTCAGGGCAGCGATTGATGAGCTTCAAGATGGAGGGATTCAGAATATTGAGGAGAATCTTCTGTCAATAAAAGAGATTATCGAAGAGCGATTCAACCGAATTGATGTGGTTGGTTCCACTTCTATCTCAGAGATAACGACTCTAGTAGAAACGTATCAACGAGGACAGATGTTTACACTTATCGCAATACCAGTAATGTTGCTTAGTATCTTCATTACCATCTTCACTGCAGAATCGTCACTATCAAGAAGAAAAGTCGAGATCAGCGTACTTCGCTCTAAAGGAGCATCATTCAATCAGATAACTGCGAGTATAATGTGGGAAGCAGGATTGTTATCCGTTAGCGGTTTTGTTTTTGGATTGGGGCTTGCTGTTCTCTTGGCTCCTATTATGGGGTCCTCTGTTGGTTTATTCAATGTAAATCTCCAAGATTATCTGAGGTTTCTCTTTGCTCTGCGATTCCCTCCAGTAGTCCTGATCATATCAGCTGTAATCACTCTGTATCTACCTGGTCTATACTTGTACCAGATTGAGCGTAGAATAGATGTTCATGAAGTTGGGGTTCCACTCAAAGGTGAATCAGACGAAAAGATACAGGAATCAAGATTCAATCAACTATTAGCTGCATTCTTAGTTATCCTTGCTATCACTTTTCTCATCCCTTATGCCATATCCTCTCAAGGTCTATCCGGAGTATTAGGGATTTTAGGAGTTGCTGGAATCCTTGTTATTGCATCTTACCTGGGTTCTAGAGTAGTACAACTAGCTGTATCATCTTTAATTGTGAGGATACGAAGCCGAATTGGTGAAAGAACTCTCTACGTAGTCCAGAGCCTTCGTAGGAGAAGAGGGAAATTTGTACCGCTCATGGTAATTCTTACTTTGTCCCTCACTAGTGCAACAATGATGATTATGGAGAGCACAAGCTTCCAGACGTCTCTTCACAATGATGTGGTATATTCCTATGGCGCAGATATTCGACTCGACTGTTATGTTCCCTATCATATATCGGTAGCTAATGATATCGCGCAACTTGAAGGAGTCAATGCCGTAACCCCAGTGATGAGTCGTCTTGTCACATGGCAATCAGATCGATTCTTCTTGAAAGGAATATTACCTCTGGAGTATCTTGATGTTGGTACATTCGGACCCAATACTTTTCCAGACACGACGCCTAGTGCTGCATTGCATGCTCTCAATGGAAAGAGTGATGGAGTAATTGTTTCTACTTCATATGCTGAACGACTGAACAAATCTATAGGAGATACAATCAGGATTCGAGTGCTGAATCTCTATGCATACGAGCTTGAGATTGTTGCTTTTATGAACAGTGCACCGGGTTTTGGATATGCAAGCCGTAGCGACGTTGATGATGATTCAATTGCATCCAATTTAGGTTTTCAAGTTGCACAGGATGGGTTCATGCTTGTAAACTACAATTTCGTGTCATCAGTCTATAGAGAGAGTGATGTTGAATTATTCTTAGTAGACACTGACCTTGATTCCGGTTTCAAGGATCTCTGTGCGAATATATCAGCTAGTTATCGAGCTGACCTGAGAACCCCTCACTGGAATCTCCTTCCAGAATCTGAGATCATTATCTATGGTGACGACGGTTCGTTCTTCTATTCCCAACGTGATCCAATTTACCACGAGATTCAGAGATTCATCTCTGGTCTCCAGGGAATTACCTTAGTAGGAATTGTAGTATGTATGTTCATGGCTATCGCAGCGGTGAGTCTTTTCTTTGGTTCTGCAATTACAGAGAGAACGCCAGAATATGCGATATTCAAGGCTCTAGGAGCAACAGAGAATCAAATCTATACTATGGTTTTCAGTGAGTTCACCAGTCTCGTGTACTCAGCTTTGGCCTTGAGCATAGGATTAGGTATCATCTTCGGATACGCAACCACATTCTTGGTGTTAGGAATATCGCCCTTTGTACCGATATTAGAAGGAGCAATTGTATTCCCTGTTCTTCCAATGATTTTCTTCATTGCACTAGAAACTGTGGTTCTAATGACTTCCTGTTACTATCCCGCAATGAATGCAGGTAGAGTCAATATGACTACTGAACTCAGAAATCTCTAACATCGGGAATTTGTGGGCTTATTATGTGTAAGAGGCGATAGACATTTGGGGAAAGGAGTTGTGTATCTTGTATCCACATCTTCTTAGCTAGGAGTACAAAAGATGAGGGAATTGAAACCAGAAGTAGATGTATCTTCAATTGCTAATGAGAAAGATGCAAAGAATGCAATAGATATGTTAACTACTGCTATACGATATCACAACTATCGATACTATGTTCTTGATGATCCAGTGATTTCTGATGGCGAATATGATAAACTACTGATGAATCTCATAGCTCTAGAAGAGCAATTTCCAGACCTAGTTCAATCTGATTCACCTACTCAGAGGGTGGGATCTGAACCTCGGTCTTCACTAGTCAAGGTGAAACATCCAATACCAATGGTTTCTTTGAAGACAGTCTATGATGAGGATACTGTACGCTCATTTGACAGGACCTGCAGGAAAGAACTAGGCAAAGACGAGGTTGAGTTTGTAGCAGAACCTAAGTTTGATGGGCTTGCTGTTGAGCTAGAATATACTGACAGCAAGTTAGTACTGGCGTCAACAAGAGGGGATGGAATAACTGGAGAAGATGTGACTGCCAATATTCGAACCATCAAGGATGTTCCGCTAGTCCTTCAAGAGCTCACCGATGAAAAACCTCCAAAACGTCTCATTGTCAGAGGAGAAGTCTTCATGGATCTTAATGACTTCAATCGTCTAAACAAGGAAAGAAGAGAACGAGAAGAACCTGAATTTGCCAACCCCCGTAATGCGGCGGCAGGGGCTCTTAGGCAATTAGATCCAAAGATTACCGCTTCTAGACCACTACGAATTTTCCTTTTTGGTGTGGCAGAAGCAGAAGGTCGAGATTTCGTAACACAAATGGATGTTCTCAAATCATTGCGAAAGTGGGGGCTGAGAGTGAATCTATCAATGACCCAACTATGTAATGGAATTGAAGATGCTCTCAAGTATCACGCTGATATCGACTCTAAGCGAGACTCTCTACCCTATGAGATTGATGGAGTCGTGTTCAAAGTCAACAACATATCTGAACAGAACCAACTGGGTATGAGGTCTCGTGACCCTCGTTGGGCAGTCGCATACAAATTTAAACCAAGGCAGGCGACGACCAAACTAAGTTCAATAACAGTACAGGTTGGTCGTACGGGAAGACTAACCCCAGTTGCTGAACTTGAACCCGTCAACATAGGAGGAGTGACGGTCTCGAGAGCATCACTTCACAATCAGAGTGAGATTGATAGAAAGGACATCAGGATTGGTGATACAGTCATCGTAGAAAGGGCTGGCGATGTTATCCCGCAGGTTGTCAAACCAGTCGAAGACCTTCGAGATGGTTCTGAGAAGAAATTCAAGATGCCGAAGAAGTGTCCTGAGTGCGGGAAGAAAGTTATCACAAGTGAAGATAAGAAATCAACAATGTGTCAAAACCTCAGTTGTCCTGCTCAGATACGTCAGGGTATCAGACACTTTGCATGGAGAGCTGGTATGGACATTGAAGGCTTAGGGTCAAAGCGCGTGGATATGCTTGTTGACTCAGGTCTTGTAGATAGCATTCCATCACTCTACAAATTAACTCCTGAGGATCTTGTTGAACTCGAACGTTTCGGAGAGACCTCAGCTCATGCTCTTGTTGAACAGATTCAGAAGAGTAAAGAAAGGTCTCTAGGGCGATTCATCTTTGCCCTGGGAATCCCAACTGTCGGAGGTTCGACTGCAGCTATTCTTGCTAGTGAGTTCAAATCTATAGATGCTCTCATGGAGGCATCTCAGGTAGATTTGATGCAGATTGAGTCCATTGGTCCTGAAGTTGCAGCAAACATACATGGATACTTTTCTTCCCCTGCAATTCAATCTATGATTATGGAATTGAAAGACCTTGGATTGAGAATGAAAGTCACGGAGGCAACATCTACTAGTGATGCTCTACAAGGAATCACCTTTGTATTCACAGGCAAATTAGAAAACATGACCAGGGAAGATGCCGCGACGCTTGTTCAATCCCTTGGTGGAAAAGCGTCCTCAAGTGTGAGCAAGAAGACAGACTATGTTGTTGCAGGTCCTG
>JAEOST010000660.1 GCA_016840245.1 Candidatus Thorarchaeota archaeon | reverse complement strand
TGAAATGATCTCATGTAGATGCCAAGCTTGACATCCTCAATCAGTTCTTCAAATGAGTGATCCCCAGGCTCAAAGAACGTGTTGGCCATTCTGATGATTGGTTCGCGATTAAATGCTGTTGCTCTGGCCGCACCATTCGACTCGGTACCAAATCTTATGCCGAACTCTCTGTTCAGTAGAGGTTCGTTAATGATTCCCTCTTTAACTAGAATTCGCTTTCTAGCCTTTACTCCCTCGTCGTCATACTCATAAAATCCACTAGTGAATGGTATAGTCGGGTCTTCCGAAACAGTTACTGCTTCGGAACCAACTCGTGATTCACCAAGTTTGAGGTCACGCCAGAAGCTCTCTCCAGCTTGAGCTCCTTCACGGCCCATGATTCTGTCCCCTTCACTTGGATGTCCAACATTCTCATGAGCAATAATTCCCGCAACCTCTGGACCAACAATCATGTCAACAGGTTGGTTAAGAACTTCTTTGATAGCTTCAGATTTCTCTGCGGCTAGTTTTAACCGCCGCACTTCATCCGCTAACTTCTCAAAGAGTCCAACTTCTTTGATACGTTCCCACCCGCCACACATTGACAGATTGAGATACTTTTGTTCAGACCCAACTTTCCCTTTGGCAGTCAGGAGAACATATGTGAGTATTATGGATTTGTAACTTGAAATCTCGGTTCCCTCACTGGTCACGAGATATTTTTCTTCAAACGATGGATTTAACATCAATGTGTATTGAGAAAGACCCTCCATCTGCTTATTGAGTTCATCTGCTGTTTCCATCAATGTGCCCATGTCAATGTCTTCAAGTTTCTGCTTCGCAGGCACACTCCACTTTGTCTTATTCGAAACAGCAGGTCCCATATCTAATGGATCTCTTCTCTTGGCATTTTTGGCCATCCTGTAAGCTGCTTCAATGGCATCCTCTGCGATACTTTTGTTCATTCTATCAAAAGAGGCAAATCCAAGTGAACCGTTTACTAAGACACGAACACCAATTCCGGCTAGAGGTTGCTTACCACCACCTATTGGTGCTCCATTTCTGTAAGCGAAGCCCCTTGCTTCTTCCTTGACATATCTCGCTTCAACATACTGAGCACCTAATTTATGCCCAAATGCAATACAATGATCAGCTAGGTCCATGCCATCTTTCATGGTTATCTCAGTCAGGACTCAATTCCTCCAACTACATAAAGACTCTGAACCGAACAATCCCATTCCGGTTAGTTCAAATTCACTCACGTAATGACTAGACAACATAGGTGGCGCTTGTGTCCATTAAAGAAGAACTTGGTAGAAGTAAGTGGATCTCTCTGGTAATTTTCTTGATACTGGATTTCCTTCAGATACTCTTTGTATCATTAATCACCCTAAATGATTCAACTATGTTCATTATTGGTTATGATCCGAGTTTGCAGAATCCAATTGTGTCAGGCTCTCTGCTTGTTGGAATAGCAATAGCTCAGTTCATACTCATTTACTACTTTACCAATAACATGCTTAATGGAGAAGATATGGTACAGCTGTTTCCCAAGTTCATTGAACCCGAACAATGGCAATGCCACTACTCTCGTGATGATATCGTTAGTTGGACCCAAGAACTAGCCAATCAGAGTGAGATCAAGGTTTCAAAGATCTATCTGATGCGGTCGCCGCTTCCTAATGCGTTTACATTCAGTCTACCGTTTATTGGTGCTGTCGTGGTGCTTCACTCCAATATTCTCGATTTCCTAGAACTTGGTGAAGTGAAGTCTGTCATTGCTCATGAATTAGGACACATCAAGAACCGAGATTCCTTGGTTTCAATCTTCACAAGAATGCCAAGTCTGTTTGTTGATCTGGTGTATATGTATGTATACATTCGACTTGGACTTGGTGTTGGCTATGCATTGTTCTCAATTGGTGATATGGCATGGGTGATAGCTAGACTAGCTGTTCTTGCAGGATTCTTTGTATTTTCTCGATTCTTGATATTCATCTCAAAGATGTTTGTGCAAAAGGGGTCTCGGAGTGCAGAGTTGTTAGCGGACATACATGCTGCAGAGATCACTGGACCCTCATCAACTGTGAATGCACTGATTCGTCTTGGGCAGAGGATGGAAACTATCTCTGCTCTCATCGATGAGATACGCTGGCTTGAATCGTTGAATCCCGAACGGAGTGGATCACTGAGCACTAGTGAACTAACACGAATGATGAGTTCCTATCCTCTCGATGGGATCGATGAGGACAATGCTCGAGATAGGGCTCCACAAGTCTTTCTCTCAACTAAGCTAAAACACCTGCGAGATATCTATCGCGTGGAACTCTCAGATGAGCAGATTAAGAGTGCCATTGAACCAGCTATTGGACCGCTGCTCAAGGCACGAAAACTTTCTGAGTCTGAGAAGAAGAAATTGGCTCAAGATGATCCTAAGAAGCCTTCTACAAAAAAGGATGATGACAAGCCCAAGACAATAGATTGGAGAGAGGTTGATTACGATGGTGATCGTCGCTTATCGGAAGAAGAAATGAAGGACCTTATCTCTATGCTGAGAGAGAATCCCACGAAATTCATGTTTGACAATGAGGTTGGGATGAACATTCTCATGATGTCTCATCCTGACTTCAGACGACGGGTCCTTTCTCTTGCCGATGCTTTTAGTCTTTGAAAACAGCTAGTCATCACTAACTGATGGAGGTAATCCTCCCTCAGCAGGACTCAGACCTCTAAATGCTGAAATGAAGACTGAAATTCCGACTAGTACTACAAATGACCAAATTGCGAATTGATAGGCTGTGGTGTACGCAATTCTGAATTCAGGACCTGATGTGTTACCCAGAGGATTGAAAATCAGAAGGAATGCGGAGATGACACTCACCACTGCAGCAGTGCCTACTGAGAATCCAGTAGTACGAGAAATGTTTGTCAACGCACTGACTACGCCCATGTATTTTCTGGGCGCTGAGGTCATAATGAAATTACCATTAGCAACAGAGAAGACAGAAAGACCAAATCCCATAACTGTGATTCCTATAATCATAAAGATGATATTAGGCAAGGCTGCACCAATTATTGCAAGTCCCACAATTTGAATCAATAAACCAACTACAGTTTGCGTTCTTGCTTTTACTCTCTCTGATAGGAACCCAGCAAATGGTCCTGTGACTGAAATAACTGCAGGATGAGTTACTAGGAAAATTCCAGTTAAGAATGGTGAGAACTCGAGTGCCTCCTGCAAATACTGAGGCATCAAGAAAGTTACTGGAACAATTGCCATGTATGAGAAGAGTGCAGAAAATATGCTGGTAGATATTCTTCTATCACTGAGCACCTTGATTGGAATGATTGGAGATTGAAAACTACTTTCCCTCAATAGGAATGCTAGGAATGCAACAACTGTCCAGATGAGAAAAAGCATAATGTAGTAGCTTGGAAGTGTAGAATATACTGATACAGCATATACGAACAGGAAGAGGAATGCGAAGAAGAGAATAGCACCTGCAGTGTCGAATTTTACTTCTTTCACTCTTTCAGTTGTAGGTACAAGTTTTGCCATGGCGATGAATCCGATAATCCCGACTGGTAAGTTCACAAGAAATATGCTGGGCCATCCATAGAGTCCACTTAGAATCCCACCTAATACTGGTCCAAGTGCGAGTGCAGCTGCTAATACAATGGAGTTCATCCCAATGGCTCGACCACGATTTTGTGGTGTTGTGAAATATGTGACTAGAGCAAGACCATTAGCTGACATCATGCTTGCACCGATGGCCTGAAACATTCGAGAGTAGACCAGAATAAGGAGAGTTGGGGAGATTGCACACAGCAATGAGCCAAAGATAAAAGCTATCATTCCAAACTGAAAGACTCTCTCCTTTCCATACCTATCTCCGAATTTGCCCATTAGCGGCATCGCTGATGTAAAGATCAGTAGATATGCTATGACAATCCATTGTACTTCGAATCCAACACCGAAACTACTTTTCATGGTTGTTAGAGAAACATTGACGATTGACGCATCCAGAGCTGAAAGGAATACACCAAAACTGGTTGCTAAAACAATCCATTTCCATTCTACTTTTGGTTCGGCATCAGCAGAGCTCATGACATCAATTTCTGTTGGAGTGTCAATTTCTGCCATCTATGCAACCGCCAAAGCTAAACCCGTCAAATATATGGCTACTATAATAACCATTGGATATGGAATGGATTATCTCCTTAGATAGCAGGTAGTCGTATTCTGAATGCTGCTCCTTTGTCTGCTTCGAGCAGTTGAATGGATCCTCCGTATGCTTCCATAATTCGTTTTGATAGATATAAGCCCTGACCACCTCCTGTTGTTGACACTCCTTTTTGGAATAACCTTGTACGAATTTCTTCTGGTATTCCTGGTCCGTCATCCCTCACATCGATCTGGAAAAGATTACCAACTCGATCCAGTATGACCTCCACTGTTATCCCTTCTCCACCGTATTGTGAGGCATTTCGTAGGAGATTGTCAACAACAGAGGGCAGTAATG
>JAEOST010000067.1 GCA_016840245.1 Candidatus Thorarchaeota archaeon | reverse complement strand
CCATTTGGGGGTTCTAATAGGTGGATGGGCTAGTTTCACTTTGAATGTTCTAGGAATGAGTTGTGAATATGAGAACGCCACTTTGGACTCCTTCTGATCAGACAATTGAGAACGCCAATATTACGCAATTCATGAACTCAATTAATGGACAATACAGTCTGAATCTCAGTAGCTTTGACGATCTATACAAATGGTCGATAGAAAACATAGAAGACTTCTGGGCTGCGATGTGGGATTTCGGAGATATAGTGGCATCTCAAAGATACAATTCTGTTGTAGATGATCTGACAAAGTTGCCTGGCGCTAAGTGGTTTCCAAATGCCAAACTGAATTTTGCAGAGAATCTCTTGAAATACAGGGATGATTCTACTTCTTTCATCTTCAGGGGTGAAAACGAACGCACAAGTCGAATGACCTATGCAGAATTATCCAGTAGGGTTGCTCTATTATCTAGCTCGTTACACAATGCGGGAATTCTTCCTGGAGACCGTGTTGCTGCATATATGCCGAATATTACCGATACTGCAATAGCTATGCTAGCCACAACAAGCTTAGGTGCAGTGTGGTCGTCTTGTGGGACTGGATTAGGACCTAAGGCTGTTCTTGATCGCTTTGAACAAATTGAACCTCGAATTCTCTTTACAGTTGATAGTTACTCATACAAGGGGAAGGATTTTGATGTGCTCTCAAAATCCGAAGTAGTAGCAAAAGGAATATCATCATTAGAACAAACCATTGTAATTCCTTATATCAAAGATGAATTTGATATTAGTTCACTTCCACATGCTATCTTGTACAATGATTTCATTGACTCTTCGTCGGAGTCCAAGGTTCAGTTTGAGCAATTACCATTTGATCATCCACTTTACATAATGTTTTCATCTGGTACCACGGGAAAGCCAAAGTGTATGGTTCAGAGTGCGGGTGGAGTCCTCATCAAACATCTCACAGAACTCCTTCTTCATACAGACTTGAAACGTGACGATCGGATGTTTTACACCACTAGCCCAAGCTGGATGATGTGGAACTGGATGCTAAGCTCACTAGCTGTGGGTGCTACAGTATTACTCTTTGATGGCAATCCAAACTATCCTGACTGGAGAACCCTGTGGCAGATAATTCAAGATGAACAGGTTTCCATTTTTGGTTGTAGTGCAACGTATCTCAATTATCTAAAGAGTCAGAGTGCCAGACCTGGAGAAGAGTTTGATTTGATCTCATTACGAGAGATATCTCAAACTGGTTCTGCGTTGTCTACTGAAGGATTTGAATATGTGTACAAAGAAATCAAGGAGGATTTGCACTTCAACTCGATTTCTGGAGGTACCGATATCAATGGATGTTTTGCTGCTGGTACACCCATTCAACCTGTATATGCTGGTGAACTGCAAGGACCTTGCCTTGCAATGAAAATTAGGGCCTACGATGAGAACGGGAATAGTGTCTTTGATAGAGAGGGAGAGCTTGTCTGCGAGGCCTCTGCTCCTTCCATGCCACTATACTTCTGGAATGACCCTGATGGAAAACGATACAGAGATGCATACTTCAATGTGTATCCGAATATTTGGCATCACGGCGATTGGATTGTTATGCACAGTAGGACAGGTGGAGTGACATTTCTTGGTCGCTCTGACTTTACATTGAAACCCTCAGGTGTACGAATAGGTCCATCTGAGATTTACAACGTTATTGAGGAGATTGAAGAGATTGCTGATAGTGTAGTAGTAGGTCAAAACTGGCAGGGGGACCAACGAATACTACTATTCGTAAAAATTACAGAAGGGTTTCAGTTAACTGATGAATTGAAACAAAAGATTAGAAGAGAACTGCGTGTGAAAGCTGGTCCTAGGCACGTCCCTGAATTGATTCTAGAAGTTCCTGACATCCCCTATACATTTAGCATGAAGAAGGTTGAAAGCGCCATCTGGAATATCGTGAATGGAAGACATGTGACTAATAGGGATGCAATTAGTAACCCTGAATCCCTTGAACACTTTCAGAGGATTTCATCCAGTCTGTTAAAATAAGCCGGACGACTTGATAAAACGAGTGTGATCATGTGACCGATAAGCAATCTGATGTAACAGTCTTGGGCATAGTAGGTAGTCCACGAATCGGCGGAAATACAGACATCCTTGTAGACCATATCTTGGCTGGAGCAAATGATGCAGGGGCTCACACAGAGAAGATTGTTCTAAGTAAACTGTCTATTCTTCCATGTGAGTCATGTGACATATGCAGAAAGACTGGGAAATGTAAACAGAACGATGACATGAGTGGACTACTGGAGAAGATGGAACAGAGTAGTATCTGGGTTCTTGGTACACCTGTCTATTGGTGGGGGCCAACTGCACAAATGAAAGCCTTTGTGGACCGGTGGTATGGCACAAAATATCAGGAATTCAAGGGGAAAGACATCATTCTCGCAATTCCTTCAGGTGGTGGCAATGAGAGTTATGCACGTCACATTATTGGTATGTTCTCTGATATTGCTGACTATATACGAATGAATATTGCAGCCACTGTGCTTGCACCTGGTGTAGGAAGTAGAGGGTCAATACGTCAGAAACAGCAAATACTAGATGAAGCACATCGTATAGGTCAGGAAGTGACATCTCGTAGGTCGGTTCATCACTGATAAACGTAGACGAGGATACCAGTTTATGTCTGAAGAAATGATACACGATTTTCAAAGAAGGGTCATTGAAGGAACCGATAGCTATTCAGATTTTGTCAAGTCATATGAGTCAGAGATACCTCTTGAATTCCATCGATGGATTGTGAACAATCTGGATCATACTATTCACAAGAAAATAGTACAGGCCGCATTCTATCATCTTGCCAAGAATCGCGATGTATCAGTATTAGATTTACTTGTGACCCTCCATGACGAGTGGAAGAACACCTACTACAACGAGTATGAGTATCTTGTTGCGTTACTGAGGAATGCAGCAGTAGGTGCAAAGTGCAATTGCAATGTGTATTCTGACGGACAGTTCAATGCACCACCATATCAGGATGACCTAGAAATACTCGGCAATGAGAGAAGAGTTCATGGGGATTTTCTAGAGGTCGATGTTCTGCATGTACAATGCAAGATTTGTGAAGCTGAGTGGGAGGTTGAAGTAGACTACCATTATCATTACCCCCACTCACACTGGCGAAAGTACACTGGTTAGTCCTATCTTCCCACCTTGAGGTTCACAGAGAAGACTCCAGTTTCTAAGTCATAATCGAGCAGTTCCCATTCCACACTTCGACCAGATGCTCTCAATGACTCATATGTATATACAATCTCAAGTCCTGGATAATTTTCTCGAACCGATGGATCTAACTGAATAGCCTTTTTCCAAGCCTTACTTGCCTTGTCGATATCCTTCTCTTGGACAAGATAGAGCAGACCGAGAATACGCCAAAGAGTGGGATTCTTGTCATTGTCAAGATACTGAATCGTTTTCTCTAAGAATGGGAGTATTCCATCATATCGTTTCAAAAGATTCATGAGATTGTAGATATGTGCATTCAATCCACCATCCAGATGGTGATACTGATCAATCATACTAGCCAATTCTTCAGAGCCTAAACCGTCTAGATCTTTTCGTAGGTCTAAAGATATTTCCAGTGCCTTCTCTAGCTTCTCTGGCTGACTCTGTGATAGTCCCTCACTGTAGAGAGTTCGAGTCTTTTCGACTCTTTCCATGATATCCTCTGCTTTCATTGTGCTTCAGTTTCCTGACACGAAATAACGTCCTCTCAAATGTTGTGCTTATGTTGGTTGGAATCTCTCAGATATGATATCATCGAAGAGCGACTGCTCAATGTTACCTCCACTGACAACTGCTGCAACACGTTTTCCACTGAAGCGATCGGGATGTTCCAGGATTGGTCCAATAGATGTTGCTCCTGCTCCTTCAACAATCTGTTTCTCTGTATTCCATAGAATTCGCATTGCTAGTGCAACAGTCTTTTCATTTACAAGCAACATATCATCAACATTTTGCTTGATGACATCGAATGTCAACGACCCCTCTTCTACGCCACCTAAGAAAGCCTCTGCTAAGGTATCGAACTCCTCAATATTCTCAAGAACCCCCTTCAGCCAGGAATGATACATCGTAGACGATCCACGTGTCTGAACGCCAATCATTTCAACATTAGGACGGAGCCCCTTAGCTGCGACTGCTATACCTGAAATTAGCCCGCCACCTCCGACGGGCACAATTATTGTATCAACTTTGTCTAGAACCTCGACAATCTCAAGGCCGACTGTACCCTGCCCTGCCATTACGTCATAATCGTTGTATGGGCTAATATACGTGAGACCTCTCTCTTCTGCAAGTTTTCTAGCAAGGGGTTCAACTTCTTCGAAACCCCCCTCTTGTATGACTTCGACATCATAAGTCAATATTTTCTCAAGTTTAGCCTTGGATACCTGAGCAGGTACAACTATTGTAGCAGGGATGCCCAGTTCCTGTGCAGCTCGGGCCATTCCTTGTGCATGGTTGCCTGATGATGCAGTTACAACACCCTTCTCCCTCTCATCGATACTTAGCTTTGACATTCTATTGAGTGCACCACGAATCTTGAACGAGTGTGTATGCTGTTGATTCTCGAATTTGAGGAACACATCACCCTCACATTTTGTACTGAGAAATTCCGAACGAACCAATGGAGTCCTCTTCACGAATCCATGGATTGCTTTCTCCGCCTCTAATACTGAATCAAGTGTGAT
>JAEOST010000659.1 GCA_016840245.1 Candidatus Thorarchaeota archaeon | reverse complement strand
GCAACAGTTGTTGCAACCAATGAACCAAACAATCGATCATCTGGATTTGGTTGATCAAGTAAATCGCCAATGAAGGCTTTCCTCGAAACACCCACAAGAAGTGGATAGCCAAAATCCACAAAACGGGTCAACTCTTGAAGAATTGCGACATCCACTTCTATAGGTTTACCAAAACCAATTCCAGGATCTATAATTATCCGCTCTGATTTGATTCCTGCCTCTCTCGCGATACTAAGACTATCCTTCAACGAGTCCAAAGATTTCTGAATACTGTCACATGGCGTATCACAGTTGGCCATCAGAACAATGGGAATATCCCTGTCTGCAATCAGTCTTGCCATCTTAGAATCTGCATGCAGCCCCGAGATATCATTGACCATTGAAACACCAAGGTCTAGTGCAACCTCAGCAACTTTCGATGATGTGGTATCAATTGACATGGGTGGATATTTCGAAATCTTCACTGAGCTGAGTGCTTGAGATACTCTCTTGGTTTCCTCTTCAACTGAAATATCAGACGTGCCATAGATATTTTTTGGAGCAGTGGATGCACCTCCAATGTCAATTATATCAGCACCTGCTTTCGAGGTAATTTCAACCATTGTTTGAAACTTGTCGACACTGTCGGCGACAGCTCTCTTGTAGAACGACTCTGGTGACAGATTGATTACACTCATCACTCGAACTGGGTTGTCTGGTCCGACAAACAAACCACCTATCTTGACATTTAGGAAGTCACTCAAGCGTTGATACCTCTAATTGCACAACTCAATAGGAGGAAATAAAACGATAGCTGAATCAGCTCAAACCACCTGTACACGCATTTCTGTGGTGAATTTAGATGAATGACACGCTGAAACGAACCCATCTCTATGATTGGCATGTAGAACATGGTGATGTGATACCCTTCGCAGGATGGGATATGCCAGTTCGGTACACCGACATCCGTGAAGAGCACATGACAGTAAGAAACAGTGTGGGACTATTCGATACCTCACATATGTCGAGATTCATTATCAAGGGTCCTCAAGCAGAAGTGTTTCTCCAGTCACTCACGACAAACAACGTTAGTAAATTGAAAGTGAACGGAGGTCAGTATACCACCTGTCTCAATGAACGTGGTGGAATCCATGATGATTTGACCCTCTACAGAGTAGGCGAAAACGAATTCATCTGGATCACAAATGCATCTAATGGACCCAAGATTCATGACCATCTTCAGAAACACTCACCTAAATTCGAGGTTGAGGTAATTGACAAATCCAGAGAAATCACAATGATTGCCGTACAGGGTCCAAAGGCACTCCAACTCATCAAGAAAATTGCTGACCAAGATATTAGCGATTATGGACGATTCTCATGCTATAGAGTCAAACTTGCTGGATATGACTGCTATCTCTGTAGAACCGGCTACACAGGCGAAGATGGTGTAGAAGTCCTTGTTCTAGATACTCCATTCAATGACGATGGCAAAAGGAAGGCAATCTCGTTCTGGGAGGAACTACTGAAACAAGGAGAGGAGTTTGGAGTAAAGGCATGTGGTCTTGGATCAAGAGACTCTACGAGACTTGAAGCAGGATTTGTTCTCTACGGTCATGAACTGGATGAGGACACCTCTCCAATTGAGGCAAGAATACCATATGCAGTGAAATTCAAGGTAGAACCACATTACATCGGATATGATGTTGTCAAACACCACAAGAAAGAAGGTGGAATTAGAAAGACGCGTATTGGGTTAGTAATGATTGATCGTGGAATCCCAAGGGAACACTATCCTGTACTTTTCAACGGCGAAGTGATTGGAGAAGTCAGTAGTGGAGGTCTTTCACCAATTCTGAACAAAGGAATTGCTCTTGCCTATGTCAAACCTGAGTCAATCAATATGGGTGACACTGTAGAGATAGACATCAAAGGAAGAAAGAGAAAAGCAGAGGTCACAAAGTGGCCATTCTATGACCCTGAGGTCTATGGAGGGTCACGGACACAGTAACCAAACTGATTTAAACCGCGTAAGCTCATCGCAACGCGTAGGTGGACCAAATGACCGACACCGAGGTTAAGGATGATAG
>JAEOST010000658.1 GCA_016840245.1 Candidatus Thorarchaeota archaeon | reverse complement strand
GTTTCAGTTTAACGGGCATTGTCGCTCCACTCTACAACTTCATGTTCTCAGGTTTTGGTGGACAAGATTCATTCTTCAAATTCATTGAACTCCAAAGTCATTTTCCTACGTCATTTGGATCCTTTGTTCCTTTGGTAATAATGAGCACGTTATCGTTCATTCTAGGAGTGACTCAACTCCTAGCGCTAAAAGCGTATGAAGTGAAGCGAATTAACTTCGGAGTTTTTCTAATTCCAATCATTGCGAATATCGCTTTCTCGATTCTCTTCTTTGGTAGCTTTATTCCTTCTATTCGCTGCTATTACCATGGTCTTTTGTTCACCTTTTCTATACTAGCAGAATTCACTGAGGTATGTTACGTACTACCGATGATTAGTATCGGAGTACTGGTGAAAGCATATGGAATCAGGATATCCAATAGATAATCCAAAATCAAGGATTGTATGCAAATGGATGCCTAGCTGAGTCCTTCCTGGCAATTATCTCCTCTACACCCTGTCTACCCTCAATTGCACGTCGTATGGCATGTCTAACAGAGATGAAGTTGTTAATGTGCACACGTGTTGAATTGACCGCACTCGGGTGGACAAACACGTTAGCAGCTATTACCAAGTCAGGAACAAGTTCCTCAGGAATGATCGTATCAGTGATTGTTCTTCTGACTGCATCAGCCACTGCACGTTGAGCGACTTCATAGACCATCTTCTTGTGATGCTCAGATGTTATCGTCACAGTCGGTGCGAAGACTGTAGTCAGCTCGAGGTCTTTGATGATGTTTGATGGGTGAGTATCCTCAGTGACCTTTCCAGCATTCTCAAGTGCCACACTCATAGGTCCATCACGCAGTCCCATGATTAGGTCTACGTGAGCTATATCGGTTCCACCACCGAATAGCGCCTCTCCGTGAAGTAAGGTCAGGTCTTCAATGACATCTGGAACCATGTCGACAGCCTTAGGATAAGTTTCGGTTTCAATGGAGCGGTCACCCATCTTGAATGTGACTAATCCTCTTGGAATCATTTGAAGGTCTTCAAGACAGATTCTGAGCTCATCGTGCATGTGATAGCCAAGAGCGTCACCCACCTGAAGGGGGGATCTCGCAAGACCCACAGGAACGTTCAGCATATTGAGCGCAGCCTTGACTGCAAGTCCACCACCGTGGTTGACGAAGATTCGGATGACTTTCTGAATACTTCTTTGAATAATCAGCGCTTCCTTCAGGTCACCAGTCGCGAGTGCGGTCTGCATCTTGATGTAACGACCAGGAAAGACATTAGCACTGGCAAGAATTGCACCATCACAACCTGAGGCAAGTGCCGGGAGTGCAACCTCATCATGACCAACCACAACTTGGAAGTTCTCAGGTTTTCTTACAAGGATAGTAGTCAGATTGATGAGATTTCCACTTGAGTCTTTCAAACCAACAATTCCATCGATCTCTCTCAGACCATCAACGAGGGTCCAATGAATTGGGACTCCTGTTACTTGTGGAATGTTGTAGAGGAAGATGGGAATGTCACTATTATTGGCAACCTTTTCATAATGCTCGTAAATCTCCTTGTCAGAAGGTTTGAGGAAGTATGGTGTCACCACGAGCGCTCCGGCTGCTCCGAACTCGGCAGCTCTGCGTGTCAGTTTGACAACATCACCTGTGGCTGCTGCACCAGTTCCAGCAAGAACAGGGACTTTGCCCTTAGCAGCTTCACATGCGATACGGATTGTTTCAACCTTCTCCTCAAACTTCATGCTGGTGAATTCACCAGTTGTCCCACATGGCACAATTCCAGTAGCACCAAGTTTGATAACATGATCAATCAGACCAAGGTACTGTTCTTCATTCACACCATTCTCATCGAATGGTGTTACAAGTGCAGGATAAACACCTTTGAATCGATAATCTTCAGACATCGATTTCACCTCCAAATCCCAGCAAGCGCGCTCTCGACAGCTTGCTTTGTAGCTGCAGTGATTTCACGACGGTCTCTCGCATTAAGATCGATGTCCAATGCAAGGATTGCTAAGTCATCAGTCACAGACTTTTCAGGAATTTTCCCAGCTTCCAAGAAGGTGGCGATTGCTTTTGCAGCTCCGGATTGTACAGGACCATAGAATAATGACGCCTGTCGCATGGATTGTATCTTTCTCGTTGGAATCATCAAACAACTCGGCTTAACAGCCAGATTTGGTTCAAGAATAACAGTCAGAGCTTCATGTCCAATCTTTGGCACCGTGAGAAGTCTGACAAAAGCATGACCAATTGATCCAGTCTTTGGCCCAGCCACGACACCAACAGAAACTTTGTCATTTGCTGCATTGCTCGACATCAAATCTGCGGAGTGTCCGAGTATGACACCTTGTCCCTTAAGGAACTCAACAATCCGAATATCTTTCTGAACAGGTGGATGCTCTAGTGTGTCAATCATTCCCATTTTTTCAAGCTCGATACGAATCTCTTCCTTGCTCT
>JAEOST010000657.1 GCA_016840245.1 Candidatus Thorarchaeota archaeon | reverse complement strand
CGTACAATATATCCCCGCTCACGTAGGTGCGCATACACTTTGAAACGATCAGTAAATTCATCGGACCCGTCAGACCCGATTTCAATTATCTGCTCTTCGGTTAGAACCTTGTCCATACTAGAATCGTGGAGTTTGAGAAATCCGAGGCGTGTAAGATACGCACACTCAATTAAGGAGAGTTCTAGGGGTTTGTCAAACTCAGGAGATTTTGGTTTTCTGATTCCTACTGGTTGTCCATAATACCCGATTCGATACAAATGAGTACCACGTTCGGAGTCCCAAACGACACCTCGGTCCTTGACAAGCTCAGCCACTGCGACGGGGGTTTCGGAGGACAATCATGGCACCACCCATCAGGTATTGAGTGTCAGAGATAGACCTCTGATGACAATTGCAGCATCTTCACTGATATTAGCAATATCTTCTAGTGTGTTCAGGAAATCACGGAATCGTAAGAGTGTCGCAATCTTGATGTCGGCAGGATACAGCATCTCAATAATTTCCCTTTGAAGGATATCGATTTGCTTCTCAATACGACAAATTGCATCAGCTTTCTCGATTGAATTCTCTATATTGATTGATAGAAATCTGACTGCTTCACGTTGCTCAGAGATAATGTCAATCATGGCTTTTCCGAGAACAAGCAGCTTCTCTTTCAGTTCCCCCTCAGGAGTCCAGGAGTTTATGACTGAAGCGAGGTGGTAGCATGCAATCTCAGCACCATCTATCAGCTTATCATTGTAATGAAGAAGACGGAGGAGATCCTCACGCTGCATTAGTGTACTAGCCTTTGCAAGATGATTCAGTAACTGACGTTTAAGAGAGTCCCCCTTCTCTTCAAGGGACGTTATCTTAGCAAGGTCTTCAGGTGCAACGCCCTTATTTTCCTCTAACCAGGCGAATAGAGAATTCGTAACTATCTTGTTAGCGTTGAGTGCAACACGAAAGTGCTCTTCGAGCATCTGTGTCACATTCGCCATTTCCTGTGATTGGTATCGTTTGTCATCGAGGACCAATGTGCACACCTCTCCAATTTGGCAGTGGCCTTGGGTATATCTTTTAAGTCTTCTCAAGAACGTCGGAGTCAGAGGACCTGATAATGGAACCATGGCAGATACTTGTGGGACTACTCCAAGGGCTTGTAGAATGGCTTCCTATCAGTAGTGAGGGTCAAGTGGTCCTGTTCTTATACAACTTCGGAACAGTCCCAGCAGATGAACTCGTGACACTGGTAGTCTGGCTTCATCTTGGAACTGCGTTAGCTGTGATTGTACGCTATCCAAGAGATATCTTTGAGATATTAGTCCTAAGAGATCGGAAGATGTTCAGACTTCTACTCATAGCAACAGTATGTACAGCAATTACTGCAATTCCACTCTACCTCTTTCTGAAAGCAAGTTTTCAGGTCTTTCATGGCGAGGTCATTAACATCATTGTAGGAGGTTTACTTCTAGTGACAGCTCTAGTTCTCTATCTCCCATCAAGGTCCAATGATGTGGTTATTCCCAAAGAGCCTGAAGACAAAGAAGCAATTGTGACTGGCTTAGTTCAAGGATTTGCTGTCCTACCAGGTTTAAGCCGCTCAGGTACAACAATGTCGGCTCTGCTCATGCAGAAGGTTGACAAAGAAACCGCACTCCGATTTAGTTTCCTCATGAGTGTACCTGCTGTGTTAGGTATTCTTGCTCTAGAGATTATTAGCGGAGCTCCACTTCCATCATCAATGGGAGTAATTGATCTAGCCATTGTAGAAGTCATTGTATTCGTGACTGGATTGATATCGATGGAATTCCTCCTGAGAGTGGCAAGAAGAGTCCAATTTTGGAAATTATGCCTGATACTGGCTATTGTAGCCATTCTATTCGGAATTCCAGCAATTCTGTAAATCATTCAGCGCGTTTCTGAAACATGATTGCAATGGGTGCATTGGCTTTTCGCCACTCTGCTAATTTACCTTCGTAGTCAAGAGGAACTGGATGACGTCCATGATTGCCAACCACAACAAAGAGCGTTCCTTCTCTTGCCTGTCTGAAAAGGACCTTAATCCAATTATCAGTCCGTTTAACAATCTTCTCCAGGAGTTTTTCAGGAGGAGTTCGATGGCCATATTGAGCATATAGACTCTCAAAATCCAAGAAATGAACATAGAGCAGCTCACTTCTGAAGATATGCTTGGTGGACTCAATATACGCGGTCATATCATCCCTAATTGTACTAGTGCAGGTATTATCGAACTTGAAAGTATCCCTGTCGTTCTCTCTACAGACAATCCGGACAACTTTGCCAAAATTCTTCGCATAGGTAAAGAGGTGAAAGCCAGATACACCAGTGCTATGAAGGAGGGTATGAATTAATCCAGAGGCATAAGGATCATCGGTCTCTATGACTGCAAGAGCCTCCATGTTCTTGATTAAGCCCTCTGGTTTGTAGACAACCGCCTCGAAGAGCCCAAAGTTATCAATCATGATTATGACTATAGCTTTGGGATTGAATCGGTCGACGAGTTCCTGAGTTGGAGGAGGAAGACCTTCAGGGACTTGGATGCCTAGAAATTTCAGTAGCGTGGAAGGAAACTGAGTTGCAGTGGTACGGACCTGTGGAAATGAAACTTTGCTTCACCTGCCAGATAGTCTTATTGAGTGTTTGTAAGAAGATAGTCAGTCATAAATCTATAGCTGATGCAAATTATTTGATTCCAGTAAACATACTGAAATAGAAGTGCGTCATCAAAATAATAGGCGGTGGAGTAAATTGGTAATGACTGATGACAATGATGGATATTACCCAGAAGAAAGGGGTGAACTGAGGTCAATAATGGATTATGATCTTAAAGCACTGCTGGCGTTTGTTATGGTCGCGGGTTCTGCGTTTGTTATCATTGTCTGGATGCCTCAGTATGTTATGCTGGCTGACTTTTATGCGGGGTTTGGATACACACCCGAACCCATAGTGTACATTGGAGGGCTTCTGATGGTTCCGTTAGGTGCATTACAGGCTATTGCAGCTTATGGGCTCTACCAGAGAACATCTTGGGGAATTCCTTCCGCATTTCTATGCACAATACTCTCCCTGTGTGCCTCAATCATAATGGTATTTATCTCTGGTCTAGATGGTATCTGGTTCTTTGCGATGGTCTATTCAATGGGAACTGTTTATCTAATGACAGCATGTGTTAACGTTGCAGCACTTGTGCTCCTAGCAATGGAATCGGTCCGTAGAACCTTCGAACCATAACTATAGCAAGTGCAAATTGCAGGCGGGTAATAAAATAATGGCATTTTCGGAAAATGAAGATGAATTTGGGTCCAAACCTCAAGAGGAGTACACCGGACCACTAACTGGGTACAGCACTGAAACCATTTTGGTCATGATTCTAAATTCAGCATCTGGTTGCGTCCTGAGTTTCGCCTCATCATTCTATGGCATCATCCAACTGT
>JAEOST010000656.1 GCA_016840245.1 Candidatus Thorarchaeota archaeon | reverse complement strand
CATTCTGAGATGATAATTGAGGGAAATCGGTACCTCCGTGCACAAGCAGCTCGGTCACGTCTAATCCATTCTTCTAAATTATTTTCATTCATCTTTGCTCATACTCCTGAGATGTATCCGCAATTTATTAGTGGAAAAAGAAAGGGGGAATGGCGCAGGAGGTACGCGCCATTCTTTTCTGTATTCTAGGTTATAACTACGTCTTCATAATGGACATCGTAGCGAAGGACACCATATACTGCGCCAGAAACATAGGAACGAGTAAATTGATACTGAACCTCTCTCCAGAGGAAGATATTCGGTAAGTATTCATTCCAAAGATCTTGGAGTTCATCTAGGATTTCGAGTTTCCTTGTTTCGTTAACAGTACCCGCAGCCTCTTGCACTAAATCATCCACATATGGGTATAGAGTAGCCATGTCACCTTCTAGGACTTCAGAATATTTCATTCCAAATCCTCCGGATGACATGAATGGAGTGGCCCAATTATCGGTTGATGGATAATCGGCAGTCCAAGCCCAAATCATGAACTCTTGACTGGAGGTCTGTTTGAAGGCGTCTTTGTATGCACCATATTCGGATTGGAATATTGTGATATCAAAAGCATCTTCAGCATATTCAGCAATCAATGCTGCTACATCAGGTTCAGTGACCCCATAGTGTGTTGGGGTAATATGAAGCTCTACAGCGAGAGGTGCAGTAAATCCTGCTGCCTCAATGAGTTCTATTGCTTTGGTGATATTGTAGTCATATGAGAATGCCTGCTTGTATCCAATGTATTCTGGAGGTAAGAAGCTATACAGTCGCTCTGCATTTCCATCTAGGACAACACTGATAATCTGGTCATATGGAATTGCGTATGCCATTGCCTGACGAAGTGTTTTGTTTGGGAAGTGATCCCAAGTGGACCCATTCATACAGAAGGTCATCCATCTGGCTGAAGATGCAGCGCTCAAATCATGAGAAACCAGATTAGCATTAGCTAAGAGGCTCTCATAGTCAACTAGATTAAATCTACCGTCAGTAGCGTCAATTTCACCACTTTCAATAGCAAGTTTCATTGTACTAGCGTCTGATAGTTGAACAAAGACTAGTTCATCAATCTTAATGGTTTCTCCTGCTGCGAGTTGCCACCAATCTTGATTGGCTTCCATTACGACTTCGTTATCAATGATTTTACTAACAAATTTGAAAGGTCCAGTTCCTACTGGGTGCTCTCCATCGAGTTCTCCATACAAAGCAGTCGCTGTCGGACTTGGAATCATTGCTGCAATATGGGCAAGCATTCCTCTAAAGTCCGAGTTGGCAAAGTTCAAAGTGAACTTCACGGTGTATGTATCGACAACGTCTGTCTTGTTTAGTAAATCTTCAACAAATATGTAAGTCATACCTCGGTTTACGGTAAACATACGATCGAAGTGATCCTTCACACAAGATGCATTGAATGGTGTTCCATCATGGAACATAATTCCCTGCCTAAGTGTGAATGTGTATTCCAATCCATTCGCTGACACTGTACCCATGTCTGTTGCAAGAACAGGTTCTAGTACTAATGTAGTACCTACATACCCGAATAATGCTTCAAACATCTGGTTTACAATAGGATCATCCCCACCATGCACATATTGTGGATGTGGGACCCTCCCTATCTCCAATGTCGTTCCTACTGTAAAATTAACCTTTTCAGTAGGAGTAGTAGTCGTTGGTCCCGCCATGGTAGCGAAATAAATTGCACCACCACTTGTGATTATAACGACTATTACAAGAATGGCAATAATTGCGTTTTTCTGATCCAACTTTGCCGTCTCCTAATTTAATCAAGTATTATTATTATTGCAATATAAAAGGGTATCGGGATATTCGGAAAATAAGGAATATTCGAGGGAAATATTCACAGAAACTAAGATTATTTATGGTGCTTTGTTTATTTTGATATTCATAAACCTGAAAGAGAGGAAATAGGCTTTGAGCTTTAAGCGGTACCTTGTCTATAGATTGTTAACAATGGCAGCTGTTGTCGTTATTATGTTGACAATTGTGTTTTTTGCAATTCATATTATTCCAGGAGATCCAGTATCAAACATGGTTGGTGAAAACGCAAGTCAGGAGTACATAGACCAGATCAGGCATGAACTGGGTCTAGATAAGCCTCTCTTAATCCAGTACTTTGATTACATGGGAGGGGTCTTTACAGGTAACTTTGGGAAATCAATTGTCCTAAATACTCCTGTAAGTGACCTCATTTGGCAGAGAGCTGGAGTGACAATTCAGCTCTCAATTTTTGCCTGGTCTCTCTCAGTTGTAATGGGAGTTGGAATTGGTAGATTTTCTGCTCAGAGATCAGGTGGATTATCTGATAATTCCATTCGTGTAGTAACTCTCTTTCTATATGCAGTACCAGTATATGTTTTAGGAATATTGTGCCAATTGATTTTCGGATTATACTTAGGATGGCTACCTATCTTTGGAACTCATAGTCCGAGGATTAGAGCACCCAATATTACTGGATTAATTATGGTCGATATGTTGCTTGTCGGGAATATTCCGGGATTCGTGGATGCATTTCTTCATTTCCTCTTGCCCTCATTAGTACTATCAGCAAGCTATACAGCTGTAACAATACGTCTAACTAGATCTGAAACAGCCAAGTCATTGAAACGAACTTATTGCCTGTTAGCTCAAGCTAAGGGACTAGATAAGAAGACAATAACAAAAAGACATGCATTTAGAAACGCCCTCTTACCAGTAGTGACACTCATTGGAATGCAGGCAGGCTCACTCCTGACCGGATCAGTTCTAATTGAAACGGTATTTTCTTTAAATGGACTAGGATCACTTCTCTTCTCTGCTGCTTCGATGCGAGATTATATTCTAACACAAGGGGTTGTAACCATATTCGTTCTAATCACGTCATTCATTGGATTACTCATCGATATATCGTATTATTTCCTGGATCCGAGGATTAGATACTAGGAGGTCAGAAAATGGTAAGTGACATAGCTTTATCTCCTTCGGAAAAAATAAGAGGCGTGTTTTCAAGGATAACAGGACGCATTAGTTTTCAAAAGGTAAAATTACTTCCACGCAATGAGAGAATTACATTCTTGGTAGGCCTAGGACTTGTTTCAGTGATTCTATTCTTAGGAATTTTCGCTGATATTATCGCACCGTTCGATCCATATGATATCCATGAAGAGAGTGTTCATGAACCCCCGAGCTTAACTTGGGCACTTGGTACTGATTCTCTGGGCCGTGATGTTCTAAGTCGAGTTATATATGGTGCAAGAATTTCACTTATGGTTGGTTTGGCTTCAGTTATGATTGCCATTGGAATTGGAGCATTACTAGGTGTTATTACTGGTTACTTTGGAGGAGCTATTGATAGGGTCGTCACTCTACCAATGGATGCACTCTATTCATTTCCAGCTTTTCTTACCGCCCTACTCATTACTGTGGCACTTGGAGGAGGCCTCCTCTATACTGCAATCGCGGTTGCAATAGGTCTGCTTCCGAAATTCTACCGGACTGTAAGAAGTGCTGCTGTCGCTATCAAGGAAGAGGAATTTATCGAAGCTGAGGTGTCAATTGGTGCAGGTGATTTCTACATCATTTTCAAACATGTCTTTCCCCTTACATTCAATGTACTTGTTGTAGTGATGACTGTTAGTGTTGCCACCTCAATTCTAAGCATTGCAGGGCTTGGATTCCTTGGTTTAGGTGTACCTCCACCAATACCAGAATGGGGATCTGATTTAGCAGCCGGTCGACCTAACATACTCTCCGGTGTTTGGTGGACCACTATGGGACCTGCAATATTCATCTTTCTAACCGTACTTGGATTCAATCTTCTTGGAGAAGGATTGAACAAAATCTACGGTGCAGCATTGGAGGAGATATAGAAGATGACAGACATACTCACTGTCAAAGATCTCTATACAATCTATTCAACACCGATTGGTGACGTTAGAGCAGTAGATGGATGCTCAATTACTCTACAGAAAGGTGAAACTCTGGGAATTGCTGGTGAATCAGGATGTGGAAAGACCTCATTCGCAATGTCGATTCTAAGATTGATTCAACCTCCACACAAAGTAACGGATGGGTCAGTAATCTACAAGGGAGAAGATATCCTAAAGCTCTCCGAAAAGGAATTCAGGGACTATCGGTGGAAAGAACTATCATTGGTATTACAGCAGTCAATGTATGCCCTGAATCCAATGATTAGAATACTCGATCAGATGATCGAACCACTATTGCTCGATGACGTTGATAAGGAAGAAGCCACTGAAAAGGCAATGAGCCTTCTAGAATTAGTAGGCATAGAACCTTCTCGGATTTCAAGTTTCCCTCACGAATTCAGCGGGGGTATGAAGCAGAGAGTTCTAATTGCCCTATCACTCATATCAGAACCAGATGTTGTTGTTCTCGATGAACCAACTACTGCACTTGACGTTGTTGTTCAACATATGATTCTGAAACTTATTGATGATTTGAAAAAGGATCTAGGTCTATCAGTAATCTGGATTACTCACGATTT
>JAEOST010000655.1 GCA_016840245.1 Candidatus Thorarchaeota archaeon | reverse complement strand
CATCTGTTGGTGTTCCTCACTGTCCCTACTGCAACAGTGAGATTGCGACGCGGACGCCTCATCAGATTGCTGATAGGATACAATCACTACCATCGGGAACCACAGTGGAGATTCTTGCTCCTGTCTTCAAGACCTTTGGAGAGAACTATGAGTTCCTCTTCGATGAGGTACGCAACTCAGGTTGTCGAGAGTTGTGGATAGATGGAGAGTTACGTAGTACCAGTGACAAGATAGAGTTAGATGAGGATGAGGACTACAACATCGAGGCTGTGGTTGACAGATTCATCATCAATGGCGATCAGTCCAAGCAGATTGTCCATGCTCTCATTGAGTGTCAGACAATCGGTGAAGGATTCATCCACGTCAATGTCATCGATTCTGAGGGGAAAAACATCGACCTCTCTACGTTCTATGAGGACATGGCCTGCTCAGAACATCATATACTCGCTGGTGAATTGCTACCATGGTACTTCTCAGCAAATGAGTCGGATGCGGCGTGTAAGACATGTGGAGGATTGGGAACATACATGAGAACCGATCCGTTCCTCCTGGTAGTTGACCCCGACAAGAGCATTCGAGAGGGAGCTCTTGAGAAGTTCGCTCTCAACATGGAGACCAAGACCTTCAAGCGAATCATAAACTGGCACTATGTCCGGATACATAGTATTGCAGAACACTATGGTTTCAGTTTGGACACTCCTTTCAAGGACCTTTCTGATGAAGTAAAGGACATCATCTTCTATGGGACTCGTGGAGAGAAATTTAAATTGCTCAGACCCCCAAGTGAACATAGAGACCACAATAACTTTGGAAGAATGATTGTCGACCACGGTTTACTGTCACGAATCGATAGATGGTACAAGCGCTCCAGTAAAAGCCGTGCTCCGAAAGACTATGAAGAACGTCTTGCACAGAAGCTCATGGTTGAGAAGGCATGTCCAGATTGTGAGGGTACTAAGCTCAGACACACTCGGATGCTGATACGAATCAATGGAAATAGTATCTATGACTTCGGGGATCTATCTGTTCGAGACCTGCGAGCTTTTATGAACTCAGTGAAGGTTAGCGATGAGAAGAGTCACATCGCAGGACCAATTGTAGAAGAGGTGAAGAAGCGTCTTGACCTCATGATTGAGATCGGACTTGACTATCTCAGTATCAACCGTAGAGCTGACACCCTCTCCGGAGGCGAACTTCAGAGAACTCGCCTGACAACTCAGATTGGCTCAGAACTCATGGGGATGCTTGTGGTTTTAGATGAACCAAGTATTGGCCTCCATGCAAAGGATAGTATGAGGGTCATCAACACACTCAGAAAGCTTCGAGATATAGGGAACTCTATCGTTGTTGTTGAACATGATGTGGACACTATGAGAGCAGCTGATCACATCATTGAAATGGGACCCGGTCCTGGAGTCCATGGTGGAGAGGTAGTTGCTCAAGGTAAGATCGACATCATCGAGGAGACCTTAGCATCAATTACTGGACAGTATCTATCAGGAAGAAAGACCATAGCAGTTCCTGAGACCCGACGCAAACCCAATGGTCACTCTATACGCATCTATGGTGCAAGAGCCAACAATCTACGAAATGTAGATGTTGAGATTCCTCTGGGTGTACTTGTCTGTGCTACGGGAGTATCTGGTTCGGGCAAGTCTAGTCTTATCGATGAAATCTTGCACAAGAAGCTTCAGTCAGTATTCCGTGACCGAAGAATCATACCTGGACCTCATGACCGAGTCGAGGGAATCGAGCATATCAAGGATATTCGAAACATCGACCAGTCACCCATTGGACGATCATCAAGGTCTAATCCTGCTACATATGTCGGAGTCTTCGACAAGATCCGAAAACTGTTTGCGGAGCTTCCAGAGTCTGAGGAACGTGGCTTCACCTACTCTGACTTCAGCTACAACCAGACCGGCGAGAGATGTCCTGACTGTAAAGGAGCCGGTGTTGTCATTACAGAACTTCAGTTCATGCCTGATGTCGAGAGTATCTGTCCGGCCTGTAAGGGTACACGATTCACTCAGGAGATTCAAGAGGTCAAGTACAAGGGCAAGAGTATTGCAGATGTCTTGGAACTCACAGTTGAGGAGGCAATGGAGTTCTTTGGAGATATCCATCTGATCTCTCACAAGCTTCGTACTATGAGCGAGCTTGGTCTTGGCTATATCAAACTAGGTCAACCCTCCACACAACTCTCGGGTGGTGAGTCACAGAGAGTCAAGCTTGCGAAGGAGCTTGGAAAGATCAAGAGTGAGAAGGACACACTTTACATTCTTGATGAACCCACAACCGGGCTCCATCTAGCTGATATTCAGAGATTACTCGATTGTCTGAATCGACTTGTGGATTCTGGAAATTCTGTTCTTATCATCGAGCATCACATGGATGTTATCAAGTGTGCTGATCACATCATCGACCTAGGCCCGCTGGGTGGTGTTGATGGAGGTTCTGTGGTTGCAGCTGGAACACCAGAGGACATTGCAAAGGTCTCAGAATCATTCACAGGTCAGGTTCTGAAACAGGCTCTGTCCAGTTGAAAGAACTAGAGTTTGTCAAGTAGATCAATAACGAATTGCTTGGCAGACTCAATGTCTTGTGCATTTGGACGTGTTCGTAGATCTGGAAGGTATTCATTCCATTCAACCTCTTCAGTAATTATCTCCTGGTGAATGAAATTCTCAATAGGTGGACTAGCTTTCCCCATACAGTGGAAGTAGCCTAGGAACTCGATGTCTTTGTCCTTGCATGCATTCTCAAATGATATGTGGCATCTACCTGCCCATTTATCATAGAGGTCTCTCGATTGTTCAGGCATGTGTGTTGCATGTGTAAAGAATCCAACTAGCTTGAATCTTGGGGAGTTAGGTAGTTTCTCAAGGAACCCCTTCACAGGTGGAGCCAAGTCGCTATCATGGCAAGGCGCACCTACTAGAAGAATGTCGTATTCATCTAGTGAATCCAATTCGACAGACCTCACCGTTCCTATATCGACTTCAATCTTTGTTGACAGACTCTCAGACATTGTTTCAGCAATCAGTTTTGTATTTCCAGTCTGAGAGAAGTATGTGACAAGAGCATGCATACAACGACTCTAGACAATGCAGGTAATAAACGATAGCCATTGCTCCAATCCTCTACACTTTATATTTCGTGTAGAATCATATTGATACGGAAAGTGAGAGTGTTGATGTCACATATCGTGAAACGGGGAATTGTACCAATTCTTGTATTTATTCTAGTATTTGGTAATGTCACATCAGTTATTGGAACTGAGAGTGAGGAGCCTGCATTGGAACTTGTGTACTCCTCATTCTTTGGTGGAACTGATGATGATTTAGTCCATGCGATGGCTGTCGATTCAGAAGACAACATCATCATTGCTGGTGTGACAAGTTCAGCAAATCTGCCTACTTACTATCCATATCAGGCGTTATATGGAGGGTCAGGAGATTCGTTTATCGCAAAATTCAGTGCTGACGGACAGGACCTTATATTTGCTTCTTACATTGGTGGAACTGATCTTGATATTCTCAGTCATGTTGCTGTTGATAGTAATGATAACATCGTTGTTTCAGGTTTTACTTACTCGAGTGACTTCCCTGTATTCAACTCTCTTCATGATCAGATCAACGGATCCGATGATATCTTTCTAATGAAATTCTCACCAAATGGTACAATCCAATTCTCTACATACCTTGGAGGAAGTGGTGGGGAGATAGCTAGAGCTCTAGTGTTTGATTCGGAGGACAACATCATATTCGGAGGACACACGTCTTCATCCGACTTCCCAGTGAGTGAAAACGCAAATCAGACTGATTTTGGCGGTCTGGATGATGCAGTCATCGTTCATTTCTCTTCAGACGGACAAGAAGTTCTTCACGCAACGTATCTTGGGGGATCCCTCACTGATGGAATCAACCATGCATATCTGAATGACCAAAATCAGTATATTATGTGTGGTCTCACTGATTCGGAGAACTTCCCTACATCACCCGATGCATTTCAAGTAAATGCAACTGGAGGATTCGTGACTGTCTTTGATGTCGATGACGAAGAAATATCGTATTCATCATATCTGGGAGGAAATGGTAGCGACTACCTTTGGAGAATCACACCTAGAATTGAGTCGGGATTCATCATCTCGGGGTACACTGACTCGCAGGATTTTCCAATAACACCCAACGCTAATCAGACCTCGCTTGCAGGAGGACGGGATGGATTCATCACGGCTTTCAATGATGATATGACTCTTAACTTCTCCACATATATTGGTGGAACTGATGACGATGAGGTTCGATATGCAATCGAACACTTTGATGGAAACATTGTTTGTGTTGGAATAACAGACTCAGGTGACTTCCCAGTCAGTGCACACGCCTCCCAACCTACGAAGGACTCTGTGACTGATGCTTTTGTTGGATTCTTCGACCCTCATGACCAGAAGATGTGTTACTCGACATTCCTTGGAGGCAACTCGTATGACTATGCATGGGGAGTAGCATTAACAAGTAACAGCACGATTATACTGACAGGTTCTACTGGATCCACCAACTTCCCAGTCTTGAACGCCTATCAAGACAACATGGCGGGAGTATATGATGCGGTTGTTTGTAAGTATAGTATTCTCACGCCTCACATAACAACAGCTCCAACGACAAGCACTCAAACGAGTACAATCTCTACAAGTACAACGACTAGTACTACTTCCACATCAACGACAGCAACTCCATCTGTACCTACACAAGATTCGTTTCTTCTCACTTTGGTGGCTATCTCAAGTATAGGAATTACTACCTTGATTTTAGTAGTATTGGTATTGAGAAGGAGATGAACTGAAAGGCAGAATAGCCCATCGCCACATTCAAAGGTGGATTCTCATATCCTTTGTTGATGTGATGTTATGTGGACAAAGTGGATGGTGTTTGTTTCAATCGTTGTGACAATAACTGGATTCTGTTTTGCCCTAATATTTCCGTATCTCATACCCCAAGTTCTAGAGCCCTTCTACACGGAGATAACTGGAGAAGTCTTCGCAAATCTCACAGTAAGT
>JAEOST010000654.1 GCA_016840245.1 Candidatus Thorarchaeota archaeon | reverse complement strand
GTCTGATATGCCTTGAGTCTCTGTTCATGCCAGGCTCGAAGAAGGTCGACGTCTGAGGAACAGACCTCTTCACAGCGTCCACACATTGTACACTGGAACAAGACTTGCCGGAATTCCTTAGCAAGTTCTTTGTCATCCTCAATGAGATCCATGACCTGTAGGAGGTACATCTTACCTCTGGGAGAGAACTGCTCCTCACCCACTGTATCAAACATAGGGCAGAACTTTACGCAAGAGCCGCACCTGACACACTTCTCATGTAACATTTGATATTCATCCATTTGAAATTGGAACCTGTGATTTGGTCAGCTCCACTCTTTTTTTACTGTATATAATCTTGGTTGAATGGTCAGTTCTGTCTAATCGAAAACTTTTCTCTTCTGACAATCATTCCCTGCTTTCTTCGGCGCATATTTATGGGGAACTGTTGTGAATAGTACTCACCAGAATAGCACTAGAGGACCGTTTGATATGCAACGAAATAGACTAGCAGCAATCCTCATCATAATTGTAGTTGCATCTGGCTCTCTACTGGTCTACTTCATGAATCAGACTCCACCTACAGAACCTCCTGAGGATACTCCCCGGGTTTTCAAACCACATCGATACAATCAACTAAACTGGTGGGAACTTCCATCGGAAATTATAGACGAGGCCAATTTCGACCGCGTCTTTGAAAGAATACCCACTTTTACTGGACGATGGAGTGTTGCTGATAATTACTATGCTGCTGGTGACTTTCTCATTGAGGAATTTGATCGTTATGGAGTTCCTGCTACATATTTCGGAGATCACGATTCTGTTGTGGGGTTCCAAGAGGGCTATGGTACTGACAATCGTGCGATTGTCTTTGGAGCCCATCTAGACAGTTATCCATCCTCTGCAGGACTAAATACAAACGGTGGCGGAGTGGCAGTAGTTGCAGGACTTGCCTCGGTTCTCTCTCAGTATCGACTGCCTATTGACATCTACTATTGCTTCTTTCAAGGACGACTTGAGTCCCTCGGAGGTCGTGGAGAAATCTTTCTTATGTGGGGATCAAATGAGATCTCTGACTATTTCGTCGAGGAAGACATTGATGTCATAGCCTTCTACAATTTCGAACGGCTTCTGTATGTAGCTCCAAATCAACCAGAACAGCAACGACTCATCGTTGAGCATCACAACGTGGATTCTTGGGGATATCACTCATCAGAATATCTTGCAGATCTCTTATACCTCTTCATGAGACAGACAGGAATGGACATAATGACGATTGTCGAGGATTCATCAACTCAGACGGACACCTGGCCCTTCTGGGATGAGGGATTTCCAGCTATCAATGTCATTGGGGGTCATGTATATGATCAAGAGGTTTATCCCTGGACGGACACAATATCTAATCCATATTGCAATAGGACTCAGATACTCCACCTTGTGAAGGCTGCAGCAGCTGTAGCTGTTTTCCTTGGTATGAGAGGGAATTCCAAGGTAATCAGTCAAAAGTTCTTCAGGAAGATTGCTCCTGGAGCACAGGTTTCCATGGAGACTATAATTACGCTCCCTCAGAATCTTACTTTATCCGTTACATTGCCTGTTAATTCCAGTATTGAGGTTAGCATAACCGGTACACCAACCATACTACTACCCCCCACATCTTTGGAAGGGGGTAACTTTAGTATAACAACAGAGACTCCTGCTCAAATCGGACCGGTGACTGTCAGAGTTTTGAATAACGGAAGTGAGAACCTTGACTTGAAGCTAATACTTGAGTACATGACAGACACAGATGGTAACTCAGTCCCCGACTCCCTTCAATATTCATGGCCTGATCCTGATCCTCCACTTGATTGGGATGGTGATGGTCTCAGTGATGTTGATGAAACGCTTGTAGGTACTGATATCTTTGTCAGAGACACAGATCACGATGACATGAGCGACTTCGAAGAGGTTTCTACTGGACTTGATCCACTACGCAAGAATCGCGATGAGGATCCTGACGAGGATGGCGTACCCAATTTCAGGGAGATCAACCTTGGAATCTTGCCCCTCAACAATGACTCAGATGCAGATGGCATGGACGATGGGTGGGAAGTCCGCTACAGTACCAAGCCCGGTACTAACTCTTCATACGACGACCATGACCACGACAACCTGACGAATATTGAGGAATATCTCTACGGTTCTCATCCGCGAAAAGTAGATGGAGATTTTGATGGTATAGACGATATCGTTGAGATTGAACTGGGTACTAATCCATTATCCTCAGATTCTGATGATGATGGTCTCTCGGATCTACTGGAAGTACAGGAGGGATTGAATCCCCTTGTTCCAGACTTTGATGTAGACCTAGAGCCAGATGGTCCTGATCACAATCCACGGATCAATTCACTACTAATGATATTCCTGTTCTCACTCGCGCCCATTGGAATTGGATCCTTCATATTTTGGCGACGAGTAAGATAGCTTCCAGACCACAACATATCATTCGTTCACAAAATAATAGCCAATATTCTCTCATCTTCAGAAAAGATACGGTGCGTATTCCAGCGTATTTTTAGGGGGAACGTTGCGGCAATTGTGATGCAAGAACAACGATTGAGGACCACCTGATATGCAACGAAATAGATTAGCAGCAGTTCTCATAATAACTATAGTTGCATCTGGCTCTCTACTGGTTTACTTCATGAACCAGACTCCTCCTACAGATCCTCCTGATGAAACCCAACGGGTTTTCAAACCACATCCCTACAACAGCCTCAATTGGTGGGAGTTGGGCTATGACCTACTTTTATCAGTCGAATTCGATAGAGTGTGGAGTAGGTTGTCCCTATTTCCAGATAGATATGGTCCCAGTGATAATTACTATGGTGCTGGCGATTATCTCTTGGAGGAGTTTGAACGCTATGGAATTCCAGCCACTTATTTCGGACCCCATGATTCGGTAGTAGGATACCAAGAGGGGTATGGTAATGATAGTCGTGCAATAGTCTTTGGGGCTCACCTAGATACAAATCCTGGTGCTAGAGGTGTCAATCAAAACGGGGCGGGTTGTGCTGTAGTTGCAGCTATTGCATCTACGCTTGCACGCTTCAGACTTCCAATTGATATCTATTATTGCTTCTTCCAAGGAAATAGGGAGAATCTTGCAGCGGGCGGCGGGGAACTCTACGCACTATGGGGTTCTAATGAGATATCTGACTATTTCGTCTCAGAAGGTGTTGACGTTATTGCTTTCTACAATTTTGACGAACTGCTTTACACTACCCCCAATCAAGATCAGACTCAACGTCTTATAGTTGAGCACAATCATCCAAGCTCCTGGGG
>JAEOST010000653.1 GCA_016840245.1 Candidatus Thorarchaeota archaeon | reverse complement strand
TTCCTTTCTCAATCAGGGGAATCAGACTGTCACTAAACATCTCAGTATGTATCCCGAGATTTTGTACTCCGGTTTCTAGAAGATTTGCTGCAACCGCCTGTGGAATTCCACCGATTCCCAGTTCTAGCGTACTCTCATTCTCGATTAATTTGGCGACGTAACTTCCAATCAGATTGATCTGCTCACTAACCTCTGCTGATTGGAACTCACGTAGAGGTTCAGTGTGATGAACCAGATAGTCAATATCACGGACATTGAGAAATGAATCACCATGGGTGATTGGCATCTTATCATTGACCTGTGCAATAACAAGGTCAGCACTCTCTGCACCTGACTTTGTGATATCTACTGCTATACCAAGGGAACAATAGCCATGTCTATCAGGTGGACTGACCTGTACCATTGCAACATCAAGTGGCATTCTCTTTGTTCTGAAAAGACGTGGAATATCAGAGAGCATTATCGGTGAGTAATCTGCACGACCCTCTTCCACTGCGTCACGAATGTTCTCAGAAACAAAGAACGTGTTGTGCCTGAACTGATTCTGGAATTCTTTCTCGGCTGAAGGTGTATCACCAAGAGTCAACAGATGGACAATCTCATTGTCAGACATCTGACTGGAATGTTTCGCTAGTTCCTGTACAAGATGATATGGTACACCACATCCTGTTCCAAGAAAGATTCGAGCACCTCTCTTGATCTGTTGAATGGCCTTGCTAGCGGTCACGACCTTTTTCTTGTATTTCTCAGTCCATTTTTCATAGGTCATCTTCGGTCCCTCGAACACGCAGCTGCGAACCTAGCTTACATTTAGTACTTTCCACGTGGACATAATTGAACTGCTATGACGATAACCTTATTGCCTACCATCTTCCGGCCCGACCTGTCTGACAATCTATTGGGAGAACTCTCTCATGTCTGAAGAAAAAGTTGGAAATCGTTATCTGGTTATTCTTGGTGCAATCATTGTTCAGTTGTGCCTTGGTACCATCTATGCATGGTCTGAGTTCCAGAATGCTCTGAAACTCCCCTTGGCTGAAGGTGGTCTCTACGAGTGGTCTGCTTTGAGCACTCAGTGGCCATTTGCAGCTGGATTGGCATCTTTTGCAGTATTTATGGTATTTGCAGGCCGTTGGCAAGATAAAGTGGGTCCACGAAAGGTTGCCACCGTGGGTGGTATTCTTTTAGGTGCTGGGTATTTCCTTGCATCCCTCATTGACGTGCTAGCATTAGACGAGGCAATGGGTACAATCTATCTAATCATCACCTATGGTATAGTAGGCGGTGCTGGTATTGGTTTCGCCTATGTATGTCCTATTGCAGCACTCGTGAAGTGGTTCCCTGACAAGAAGGGCAGTGTATCTGGAATTGCAGTCGCTGGTTTTGGTGGTGGTGCTCTCATATTCCTCTATGTAGAAGACTATCTCATCAACACTGTAAATGGCGGACTAATTGGAAATTCATTCCTGATTCTTGGTGTCATATACTTGATTGGCGTAGTACTTGGTTCACAGATACTCACCAATCCACCTACTGGTTGGACACCTCCTGGCTATACTCCTCCACCAACAACCGCTGATGGTTCAGGTGGCGGAATGATGCCTGGTGAGATGATTCGTACAAGCACCTTCGTGCTACTCTGGTTAGCATTCATCTTCGCAGCAACTGCTGGTCTGATGACTCTTGGCAATGTGAAGAGTGCAGCTGCAGAGGTAGACCCAACAGTAGTCACTCTAGGTCTAGGTGCATTGATTGGAGGTATCATGTCTATATTCAATGCTGCAGGTCGAATAGTCTGGGGTGCAACATCTGACAAACTCGGGCGAATCAGGACCATGATGTTGATGTTCTTGATTCTGGCCATTGCGATGTTCGGATTTGCATTCATCGCTACACTTCCAGCAGCAGCTGGTAACTGGATCACAGTTACAGTAGTTGCATCGGTGATAGGTTTCTGTTTTGGTGGTAACTTTGCGCTGTTCCCATCAGCCACAGCAGACTATTTCGGTTCTGAGAATGTGGGCAAGAACTACGGTGTGGTGTTCACTGCCTACGGTATTGCTGGTATAGTTGGCGGCCTAGTTGCAGGTTCATTTGTAGGGCTCACGGGCAGCTACATGTTTGCATTTGTGACCACAGGCGTACTAGCCATCCTCGCTGTTCTACTAATCCTAGTCCTTAGCAGGAAGAAATAGTTTCATCTTGAGGTTCAAGGGACTGAGTCCTTTGACCTCTCTTCTCTCTTTTTGACTTGGTGTTCATCCACAAAATGTGTGCGTGAGTTTATTTGCTTTCAAGTTAATCGTATAGCGAACCATCTTGTCAAATTGTACAATTTGGAGTTCATTATTCAGGAGAGATAATCATTGGCAAGTGCAGAGTCGATACTTCAAGAGATAGAAACCTACTATCGTATTGGTGAACCAGTCACAAAGAGTGGATTCTCCATTTACCCCTTAATCAGCGATCTAGCAACTCCTGTCATCGGTCTGGATGAGGCCGACGAACTGGGTGTTGCTTGGGTTCGGGAGTCAGGGGCTGAAAACGTAGAGTGGTTGGAGGCTATCAATAAGGGAGAAATTCCTGTTCTCATTCCTTACCTTACTCAAGTGCAAGGTGGAAAACAGGATAGAACAGTCTTCGAACCGATCATAATTCCTTCAGAGCGAAGTGAATCCAATCCTCTCAAGATTCCTGCAAGATGCATTGAGCAATCCCGATGGGGATACTCGAGCTCTACAGGAGAAACGACCTCACAGAGGTTCAAATCTACCAGAACACGAATGGGTTCACAGATGAGTTATTCAATATCGAAACGTACTGATCAGGGAGCAGTCTGGGACAATATCGAGTCCGCTCGAGCACAGATGCATATAGGAGCGGGTGTTGCATCAACATCCAGTTTTCGTGAGATGAACGAGTCCGCTTATGAATCAGAATCCGAGCTCAAAGAACTTCTTGACCATATTCTGGATGGGACACAGCATGAAGGTCAGGTTGGTATACTTGTCGTATACAAGGGTCGAGTCCTTGGCATAGAGGTTTACGGTTCCAACAAACTCTGGATGACTTTCAGGAATGCAGCTCTCAGGGGTTTCCTAATTGATCAATATTTAATGAAGGATGACGATTAGAAGTTGTTTAGCCCTGAGGATGCCTTCTCAATCGTGAGTCATGAGTTCAAGTCCACTGGACTGGCTAAGGAGACCGCCACTGGAACTGGTGAATTGTATCGTTTTACTGACGACTCGTGGCAGGGTGTATTTATCCATCTGGATGGAGTACCAGTACATCTCTACGCTGCTAAGAGGCATGTAGACCCACTTGAGGGACGGTCAACACCCCAGGAACAGATCGGTCTAGACGGAGACCGACCATGGAGAGAGTACCGACAAGGTATTGCTCCTGATATAGAGGAAGAACTGGAGGACATATCCGCGCCAGATGTTCGATAATACATACAGTTTCTAACAAATTGCGTCTATCAGACCATAGAGTGTCGTGTTCTAGTCAGATTTCGACAAATAGTTAGCTTAACGAAAAACTACGATTATTGGCATAGATTTATAATTAAGTGCCAAACCGCGGTGCCCAAAGCAACGTTGCTATTTAGGTGACTATTTTGTCTGACGAGAAAAAGATCACAGTATTGGAAGCGGAGTCAAGGAGATTTCCGCCTCCGAAAAGCTTTGTCGACAAAGCCTTTGTTAAATCCCACGATGAACGAATGGAGATGTGGAAGAAGTCTGTCGCTGACCCCGACAAATTCTGGCTTGATGTAGCCACATCAGATTTGTTCTACTGGAAACAAAAGCCGACAAAGGGATTGGAATGGACTGACCCCGAGAACGCCAAGTTCCAGTGGTTTTCTGATGGTATTACCAACATGGCCTACAACTGCCTCGACAAGTGGGTCGAGAACGGCCGCGGTGACCAGACAGCAATCATCTGGCAGGGTGACCCCTTAGATGAAGACAGGACCTACACCTTCAAAGAACTCCTCTCTGAGGTGAACAAGGCCGCCAATGTTCTGAAGAACCTTGGTCTGAAGAAGGGTGACACCGTTACTATTTACTTGCCAATGATTCCCGAGCTCGCAATTCTCATGCTTGCTTGTGCTCGAATTGGCGCTGTCCACAGCATTGTCTTCGGTGGTTTCACTGCAGAATCACTCAAGGACAGAATCACAGACTGTGAGAGCAAGGTGCTCCTCACTGCTGATGGTTACTACCGTGCCGGTAAGATCATTCCACAGAAGAAGAACGCTGACACCGCCATTGGAGAAACTCCTATCATTGAGAAGGTTCTTGTTGTATCTCGCTTAGGTGATAAGGTCGAAACCCCAATGACTGAGGGTAGGGACTTCTGGTATCATGATGAACTCGAGAAGGTCGATGACAAGTGCGAGCCCGAGTGGTTAAACGCAGAGGACCCACTATTCATCCTCTACACATCCGGTTCCACTGGTAAGCCAAAGGGTGTTCTACACACTCAGGGCGGCTACATGGTCTACACTACTCATACCTTCAAGAATATCTTCGACTACCATCCTGGAGATATCTACTGGTGTACGGCTGACATCGGATGGATTACTGGGCATAGTTACATAATTTACGGGCCCCTAGCTGCAGGTGCCACAACCATGATGTTCGAGGGTACTCCAACCTCTGGCGTGGACAACGCAGCGCGATTCTGGCATGAGGTCCAGAAGTGGAAGGTGAACCAGTTCTACACTGCACCAACCGCTATCAGAGCCATCATGAAGTTCGGCGACGACCCAGTCAAGGAATATGACATGTCAAGCCTCAATCTGCTAGGTACAGTTGGTGAGCCAATCAACCCTGAAGCCTGGCTTTGGTACCATGAGATTATTGGCAACAAGAACTGTCCCATTGTAGACACATACTGGCAGACTGAGACCGGTGGTGTAATCTTCACACCCCTGCCCGGAGCCACAGAAACTATCCCTGGAAGCACAACCTTCCCATACTTCGGCGTCGAGCCAATCATCGTAGATGAGAGCGGTGCCGCAGTTGGACCTAACGAGGGTGGTTACCTCTGTATCAAGAGACCATGGCCTGGTCTGATGAGGACTGTCTACGGTGACCATAGCAGGTTCGTAAGCACCTACTGGGTACAGTACAAGGACCCCGAAACTGGTCTCCCAATGTATATGACCGGGGACGGTTCAAGGTTCAACGATGACGGCTACTACTTCGTGATGGGCCGAATTGATGACGTTCTCAAGGTATCCGGTCACAGACTCGGTACCGCTGAGATTGAGTCAGCTCTGGTCAAGCACCCATCTGTCGCAGAGTGTGCCGTAGTAGGATTCCCACACGACATCAAGGGTGAGGATATCTACGTGTTCGCCACACTGAAGGTGGGTGTTGAGAAGACCGAGGACCTCAGACAGGAACTGCGCAAGCACGTCCGTTCTGAGATTGGTCCAATTGCTACTCCAGCCAAGGTCCAGTTCGCTGATGCACTACCAAAGACCCGTTCTGGTAAGATCATGCGAAGGATCCTGAAGAGGATTGCAGCCGGTCAGATCGACGACATCGGTGACGTAACCACACTGGCTGACCCAACCGTCGTTGAGACTCTCGTTCGTGAGAGAATCGAATAGATTACGCTAGTTTAGAGAGTGCCCGGAAGGGCCTCTCACCTCTCTTATTTCTAATAGACAAATTTCTGTGAAAGTATCCTGTTTCTAATTCCTACCACCAGTTGGTCCTAATTTCACGATCCACAGAGTATCATCAGATAGGCCCTCAGGTGATAACCATGCTGCAAGTCCAAAAAGAATAAAGGAACCCCCCAATGCTATTGGATAGATCACGAATCTTGAATACTCACTCATGATATATTGGTTGCCTGTTGAAGCTGATACAGCTCCAACCAATCCACCAAGAACAATTAGCATCACTTCTAGTACTATTCCAAAAATGAACAGAATCTTCCCAAATCTACGCCTTCTGCTGGGTGTATCTTGAGAGGTTTCCGTTTCCATTATATACCCCGTTTATTCATTTGTTTTTTATTGAGATAAATTTTATCATTCTGCCACGACTCTCGTTCGCGAGAGAATCGAGTAGAATTCATATTCACTGTGAAGAGAGGTCCAATCCCCTCTCCACCCATCTATCTTTCTGATCCCTTTGGAACTCTCCTTCTAACTCTGTATCCTCTGGCACTGATATACAATGCAGGAAAGCCGAAGCAACACAACATCATCATGCTACCGCCTAAAAAGGCGAGAATTAGATCCGGATTGATTGGTATTACAAAACCAAGCAGGGGGAAAAAGAAGGCCATCACAACAATTCCGAAATCTCTACCCACACAGTGAGCACACGCGCAGTCCCTTGTACAAAAATTCCCACCATAATGGGATGAAACCCAGTTATGACTCTTATCAGTTCCACACCAACCACATCTTGCATAAAGATGTCCATATGCATCGGCAGTGCTTGATACTTCTCCAGTCACCTCAACCACATCCAAATAGCATTTCATTTACAATAGATTTGAGTTTTGGTTGTGTGAATACCTCTCGATTTTTGTCAGTAATTATCTTAACTTCTACATCGTTTCTTGAACATCTCCCAAGTATGAAAAATGATTGAGGGAGTATCCGCCCTTGATTGAACTCCCTCATCTTCCGCATTCAACGGTCACCTTTCATATGTCTGTTGTATCTTCTCTCTGCCATACATACTGTGTATAGGTTTCTGTGACCTCCCAACCACTCTTGATGTACAGGTCAAATGCACGGATTCCCTGATCAGTATAGAGTGTCATTGTCTTACTACCCTGCTTCTGTGCCACACTCTCGACAGCATTCAACAAGAACCTGCCCAGTCCTTTTCCACCAAACTCAGGACGAACACATACGCAATTCAGGTGCTGATTTTCCTCGCCATATGGAATCACAAAGGTGAATCCAATCAGTTGACCTTCTCTCTCAATTGCGAGTGATGTCTTTGAATCCAGTTCCATAGAGGCTAAGTCATCAAAATACGCCCGTCTCTCCTCCTCACTCTGCTGTACGAAGAGGGCAAGACCCTCTTTCGCTAATGCGTCGTGGTAACAGGAGTATAGAGTATCATTGTCGAATTTCGAAGTTCTAACAAGTTGATATCCCTCAGGACACTCACTTGAGGGTAATTCCGAGTCTGTGAGGGATCGTTTCATATCTACAGATACAGTTCTGGCAGTCAGTCCTTGGATTCCATACAGTTCACTGAAGGTGTCTTGGACCCTGTCATTCTTCTCCCATGAGTGCTGAGCATAGAACTGGATTGTTGTAAGTCCTTCACTTTCTGTCCATTCTATTGCGTGCTTCACTAAGGATGCACTCACTTTCCATCTGTCACAATCAGGCACGACAAACGGGTGCATTCCCCATGGATTCATTGTAAAGCTGACCTCATCCTGTTTGACAAGTATCATCCAGCCTACAAGTCGCATGTTCTCATACGAGAGCACTACAACAGTTCCCTCATTGAACTCCTGCTCACGGAACCATTTTTTGGTATTTTCTATTGATTGCGCTACTTTCAAGGTCAATTCTGCATGTTGCATCGAAACGAATGCTACCTCAGCAACTTCTCTCAGATCGACTTCTTTCCATTTCTTAATCACAGTATTCACATATTTTCTCCTGAAGTTGCCAGATATCTACGAGCATCTTTACCTGATGAATCTCAGGCTATTCATGGTATCAATATTTGGCATACTCCGTACAAAAAACATGTGAGTTTAGTTAATATCATTTTATCATCGATTCATTTCGATGCAGGTGCTCTCCAAGCTAAAATGACGAAAATTCGTGTCCAAAAATGAACCAAATGACTTCAAAGAAGTACTTGCTTCTTTCAATTCCCTCTTCTCTAACCTTGACCACACTCATATTCCATGAGGAACCCCGGAAATATGAGGTTTGAGTTCAATACTTTTTGATGCTATCACAATAACGCTTCCTCAAGCCATCATTCTTCTTTTCTTTGTGTAATAGAAAGTAAATATCACAGTAAGAACAGCAATGAGTGTGAGAGATACTTCTGTTACCAGTGTTATTGGTTGTCCTGTCAGTGGACTTGTAGTACTGGTAGAAGTCATTGTGGTAGAGATTACCGTAGTAGAAGAGCACGGTGTCGTTTGAGTACTTGTAGTAATTATCGAACTAGTAACCATAGTAGAAGAACTTGCACTAGTGATAGAAGTCGATGTTGTATCCTCAGCTTCCCTAAATGTCAAGTCTATTTGCTGCAATGAGCCTACTCCAAAATCGATCGAACCATCAGGAGTGTCTGTGAAGAGGTAACTTGTAATCACATATGCAATATTGATTTCATACCCACTCACTAGAATTGGACAATCATACATTGTCTGCACGACATGCCACCCGGAAGTATCTTCGAAGGCAATCGAAACACCAACAGTCCCATCTTCAGGTAGTTCAACTTCAACGACAAAATTGTCTGGAGGTGATGTTATCTTCTGTATCTGAGCACCATAACAACGAAGTGACAGATCTATACTCACAAAGGGTAGGTCCTCAACAACTGTGTAGCTTTGTATGTTCACATCCATATTTCTGAAGCCATATTTGTCACTGGCGAATCCAAGCTCATCAATGGTAACAGCTGTTATCCAGTCCAGATAGAGATCGTTGAATGTGATATTATGACCTGCATCTTGTAGAGTTGATTCTATGCCCTCTGCTCCATCATCGTAGTTCATCACAAGGTCTCTTAGTAAGTCGACACCGAATTGTTCAGCTAAGTAGAATGCAAACAGATAGGAACAACCATAGTCAATAGCTATAGTCATTCCACCACTGCTAGCGCTGTTGAAGTAGATTAGTGAATCTTCTGGATGCTGGAGAAAGTATGGTGTCCGACTTGATACATTGTTGTAAGGTGCCAGTTGACCTGCATGATAGTTAGAATACTCAGCAATACCCTCCAATACAAAATGAACCTCATCCATCTCATAATTGAACCAAATCAAATGGTCAAACTCGTGAGCAATTGTCTGCAGTATTATATGAGTAGGATTATTGTAATAGATGTAGATCATCTCGCACAAATTCGAGTAGGTTGAAGCAAACTCATTGTATTGACTATAATAGCTCATTAGATTCTCCGAGAGGAGAATCACAATCTTCGGGTCTCCATCAATGTCACCGATTCTACCATCCGGATCTCCTGTAAGGTCAGTCACGTTTGGAAAGATTGTGGTGTCAAATTCATCTGAATACATTTCGCATCTACTTGTAGCTTCAATCTCGCCAAGAATTGCTACCACAGAATCCTGCATGTAGATGTAGCAGTGGTTTCCTATTGCTATCAGACTGGCATCAATTTCATAATGAAGCGAGGATTCGAAATCTAATATCCAAAAGGTTCTGGAATCTCCAACCTCTTGGGATATGGCTTGGTTTCCTACAAGAGGGGTTTGTATACCTGTATCCAGTGTACTATGAACTTGAGTTGTTACAATTGATTGTGGTAAAACTAAGAAGACCACAAGGCAGAGTGCAGAGCTCTTCGAAAGCAGACCCACTTAATTCACCATATACCGCTGTTTTCTTACCCATTATGGAGCTACATGTTGATACATAGGGTATCATACACGTTTTAGTGTACATTCTATTGTAATATAGGTACAAACATTGGCGCTATACCGACTCGAACAGCAGACAAAATATGGCATCAAATCCCCAAGGGGCATCCTCCTCTCTGATAATTGCAGACTTGGTGAATTCTGCCGTTGTGATACCTGTTACATCTCTGAATACATGCTTTGAGAATACTCCAAGCGCATTCTCGTCTTTCTCCAGTGATAAGAATGGTTGAATGATAGAATCCAAGACTGAACCAGATATTGTATTCTTTCCCCCTATTTGAAAATCGACAGTATCTTCTATTCTATCGAACCAATTGAGATTGTCTACAAAGATGCTGCAGATTTCAGAGTTGAATCTGGATAGCTTTCCAGTCACCTCTGGGGGTGAACCATGTCTATCGCTAGCCAAAACTACAAGTCCAACGGGCTCTTTTTCACTCATTATCAACACCACTCTTGAACAGTAGTGATTACAATAGCTTCTAGATGAATCTATTCACCTATCATCTAGATCCTGTGTTTCTGGCGAATTATCTCATTTCTTCCTCAATTTTGGAAAGAAACGACCAGTTTGTTTCATGTATTCCTCATACTCACCACCAAAGGTACCAATCATCATCTGCTCCTCCTTTTGTGCTACGAACGTAAATGGAATGATGAGCAGTAACGCAAAACCGATGACGAGAAAGTTAGCAGTGACCAAGGCCATACCAAATGAAAACCCGCTCAATATAGTATACATAGGATGGCGTACCCTCGAATAGGGACCTATCGTGATCAGGGAATGACTTTCCTTAATCTGCAGACAGGCTGAGTACTGTCGGTCAAGTGTTCTGTGAATCCATCCAAGTAGAGGAATATTTGTCAGTGTCAAAGCAACACCAAGCCATCGTACAAATTCAGGATAGGTGAGTATCTGGGACCATGCAAACCACGGTAGATTGAGCATATACAGGATTATTGAAGCAAAGTATCCAAGAATTGCAAAAGTGATGACTGCCTCCGCCTTTTCGAAACTCTTTTGCTCTTCTACCACATCTGGTTCTTCACGTTTTGGTTTCACAAATCTATAATAACCTCTGACACTGAAGAACAGTGCAAAGAGAACAACAAAGAGAATCCTATAGAACACTTCATCAGCCATATACTTCACCTCTTCATGAATAGTAATAGATACTTATGGGTCAGTATAAATACTAATAAGTCACTTTTTAACCTTCTCAGTCAAGCAAATGCATATCACCTCGTACAACGGAGTCAGAAAAACAATGCCAAAAGTAGTACCTGAGTACAAGGAAAAGGCCAAGCTAAGAATCATTGAGGCAGGAGCAAGAGTATTCGTTGAGAGAGGGTACTATCAGACCAAGATGGACGATATTGCAGAAGTATTAGGAGTCAGCAAAGGAGCAATCTATCAGTATTTCAAGAGCAAGGAGCAGCTATTCTTCGATGTGATTGAATTCATGATGGACTCCCGAAAGGATGAGATGATGTCCATAATTCTCTCCGATGATCCCTTGTTCATCACAACAGGCGAGTTCTTCGAGATGAAGATCAGTAGGTCTCTTCAAACTCGTTCATTTGGTCTTGACCTGTTTTTTGAAGCAGCCAAGAATGAAACACTCAGAGAACGAATGACAGAGGTCTATGAAAGGAGCTATGACGAGTTCATGGGCCATGTTGAAAATCTGAAGAAACGAGGCGTCATCAAGAGAGATGCTGATGTTGCTGTTGTATGGAAGGGTCTGGTTGCTCTGCGTGATGGACTGATAAGTTCGATAATCCTTGGAGCTGATGTGTCAGATGCGAAAAAAACCTGGGCACATGTATCTACAATACTTCTCCAAGAAATTCTAACTTAACTAAAGATAACGTTTCTCAAGAAACGGAATCTTTTTGTCGCCCAGTTATATCTGCAGATGGTTACCAGTCTGGTGATATTCATGCGATTAGTCGAGATTCTATTGATTCTGGTGTTAGTTATTCTATCATTCCAACTATTCTTCCCCTCTGTTATTAAGAACATAAAGAAGAGAACCCTGATAGGATGGTTGAGTATCGCAGGTGTTGCTATCACACTGTGTCACTTTGCTCTGGAGGGATATCGATGGCAGATGATACCAGTCTACATTCTTTCCATTGTTTTCTTTGCACATGGATTGTTACACTATGTGAAGGAACTTAGGATTCAGACTGGTTTAGCACCTCCAGATGAAACACGACCTCGACTGCGACGTGCAATAGCCATTCTAGTAATATCGATGCTTGTCGTTACTCCAACGCTGTTTCTTGATAACATACTCCCTGTTTTCACCTTACCAGACCCAACAGGTTCCTACAATGTGGGTACAGTCACATTCGATCTCACCGACACAAACAGAAACGAGACCTTTACTGAGAATCCAGATGACCACCGCAGAATACTGATCCAGGCCTGGTATCCAGCTGATGATGTCAGTGGGTACAGCGCTGCTCCGTATGTCTACGATCAGCAATCATTTGGAATAGGGATACAACAGTCATTTGGATTCCCATCATTGATTGTCAGCCACGTTTCACTAGTCACCACTCACTCGTATGAGGGTGCACCTGTATCACAAGATGAAACCAGTTTTCCAGTCCTCCTGTTCTCTCATGGCTATGGTGGGTTTGTGATGCAGAATACGGTTCTCATGGAGGAGATGGCTAGTCACGGATACATTGTCTTTAGCATAGCTCATCCGTACGAAGCAGCAGTAACGATATTTCCTGATGGTACTGCAATATATGAGGCCACACAAGAAACTCTGGAACAGATTACCAATAGTCTGGTCATCTGGGCTGAGGATACGATGTTTCTCCTTGACCAGCTTGAGATATCCGACAACGACAATATACCCAGCATCTTCAACGGAAAGCTAGACTTCAGTCGTATTGGTGCTATGGGTCATTCATTTGGCGGTACAACTGCCGAGGAGGTTGTTCTCATTGATCCTAGAGTACAGGCTGGAATCAGCTTCGACACCCCTCATATTGGACACTCATTGGACATGAATTTGACTAAGCCCTTTATGTTACTCTTTGGTCAAGATTATGGTAATCCTGAGATGAACGACACAGTCTATCTACGGTCTCAGAGTACCTGCTATGGGATCTTTGTGAATGGTACACGACATTACAACTTTGCAGACGTTCAAATCTGGTCCTCTCTCCTGAAGCTCTTTGGCTGGTTAGGCCCAATTGATGGATATAGAATGCTTGAGATACAAAATAGATACGTACTTGCATTCTTTGACGAAGCTCTCAAGGGTACAGACTCATCCTTCTTGGATGGGCCTCCCACTGAATATCCGGAGGTTCAATTCTATTATAATGGACTGTAAGTCAGTTAATCATCATCATATTGAACATCCAATTCCTTTGGACTCTGAGAGATGGCTAGTACATCTCGACCTAGCCCCTCTCTATTGAGCATGAGTAGAAGCGGAACGGTAATGATAATCCCCGCAGATACAGCTAGAGCAACCTTGAAAGCTGTTACAAACCCAGCTCCCAGCCATATTATTTGAAGTACTGCCACATCAAATCCATAAAAGAGCCAATAGGTCTGGCCGGGAACAAGGATGAATACACGTAGTAAGATGTCTGTTTCTAATCCTATTACGGTGGCTAAGATAACTCTAAGATTGGTATCGCCATACACGTCACTAGGCCATAGTCTTCTTATCGCTATCACTGTGAACAGCACTAACATAACATATCCAAGAAGGATGTCCCAAATACCCCAGAGTGGAAGTTCCCACGACACAGGGTAGATGAAATAACCAAAGAGCAACGCTGAATAAATACCTAGCACAGGCCTCCATTCCCGGTCATAAACAAAGCCCGCCATTGCAGCACCTAAGGGCGCTCCAAACATATAGACAAGCTCGAATGGATCACGGAAGATTAGAACATGTCCAGTAAAGGTACCAATTCCTACTGCTAGTGCTCCAGCATATGGTCCCAATATCATCCCAACTAATGGACTTAGTATGAATATCAATGAGTCCCAGATACCACTATAGAATCCTGGGGTTAGAATCATATCTAGAACAGCAATCATTGCTGCAAAAACCGCTGATAATGACAGAAGACGACTGTCCATCATACTCTTTGGAAATACCATAAATCTAGGCCGTTCGATGTGGTCGATATAAACCCTCGTGGAAACTGGAATTCCGAGCAGTCTATTTTGACCTAACACAATACACAATAGTGTACCACAGTTGCTTTGAGATGTGCTACGAAATGACTGAGAATACGACTAGACGGAAGATAATTGGGCTATCTGTGGCGATTATCATCTTTGTATCTTGGATTTTCATTGATATGATATTCTTTCCAATGATTGGTGCTGCGACTAGCTATCCTTTCTATGAGATAGTGGCCTATGGATCGTGGTTTGTAGTAATCCTTGTGATTCTCCTTATTGTTTCATGGTCAGGTGTAATTCCTACCCGTTACAAGGAACTCGATGAATAGGAACTAGTGTAACACTGAGGTGTCATCCTTCTCCTCGGTACTTGTCATACCAGTATATACTCTGAGACTGATATAGCCAACAATTGAGAATGACACTACAACAATTGCAGCATCAACAAGGGTCCTTGTCCAACCCATTCCCGCGAAGACAAGTACTAGGACAAATGCAAAGGCCTCTATTGCAGCGACTTGCCACCTCTTGATGTCATATGATTCTGAGTACATCACGAATCACCAGTTACTCCAATATACTATACTTGGTCCTTTCAGATATAAGTAGGCATGTGCAAGCAGATACAATGGTCGACCTTTT
>JAEOST010000652.1 GCA_016840245.1 Candidatus Thorarchaeota archaeon | reverse complement strand
GATTTAGTAACATGAGTCTTCAGAAGGACGCGATTCTATCTGATTGGGAAACACCTCAGGTGATACCAGACCCCGATTTGGAGGAGAGTCCTACATTCGCAGTAAACGGAAGTTCGGATGAGTTCTCATATAGTCACGATGCAATAGACAACTCAGTAAATCTAACCTGGTCTCATGTTGCAGGAACTGAACTGGATTTCAAGAACAGAACTGAATCATTAGAGGATAGACGTGCTGCGACCCACTGTAATGACTTTGTGTATTTCACACAATCTTTTGATTGGCCTTATGAGATAATGCCAAGAGATGCCAATATGACTCTAGAGTATGCAGTAAATCTAGATGGGGCCTTTAGCACTGAGACGTTTGGTGGGCGCTGGTTCAGATTTCAAGTATTCCTGATTGATTCATCAGACAATTGGCGGTCAGTGTTTTGTACATTCCCGCCATATGAGAGTACGACTAAGCAGTTCAGGGCAAGTTTCAACTACTTCGACCTTCTTGCAATATGGGCAGGAATGATAGAGGATGAAACTGGAGTGCAGGAAGATCCACTCGATACTGTTACAGTCGCGTTCAGCCTATCACCTACACTTGAATTTGACACGCGATTGAGTCCTACCGCTCCATATTTGCATCCCTGGATGAATGTCACTGGAAGTGTATCGTGTATTTTCGATTCAATGGATTTGATAGTCATCTACGACTCTGAGACAGATACGGAAGATACACTGCAACCAACATATAATGGAACTTGGGAAACATCAGTAAATGCACGTCTGGAAGATTTAGTAGTAGCTGACGACGGTTCAGCGTATACAGTGGGTCGTATCTCAAGCTACGATGTGCAAGCTACATGTCTGACCATCACAAAATGGAATACGCAGGCTGTACCAGTCTGGTCAAAAATCTGGAATGGAACCAACGAGGCATTTGGTTATGGTGTGACCTATTTCCAGAATTACATCTACGTTGTGGGAGAGGTGTATCCTACTGGTGACTGGTATGAAGACGTTGATATTGTGCTATTGAAACTTGACACAAGTGGAAACATAGTATGGACAAAGACCTGGAACACTGATGGAATTTCAAGAGCAAGAGATCTTGTAATTGCTTCAGATGGCTCGATATACGTTGGTGGCTGGTTTGGATATACCGATCCTTGGTACTATCCAACAACAGCTCAAATTATCAAATTTGATGTGAATGGCAACCATGTCTGGAATAAGACAATTGGAGATAACTGGGACCATCTAGGTGTGGGGATTAGCTACTGGGATGGTGTGCATCAAGTTGAGATAGGAGCAGATGACGATTTGTATGTGAGGACGGAATATTACGTTATGAAGCTCAATCTGGATGGAGTTGTGCAGTGGAATTATACGAATTACCATAATCGTCAATTTGCACTTACTCCAGATGATGGATGTGTATGTCTTGAGTTCGTGGACAGTGATGAGGTTGCAGTCGAGAAAATAAGTTCCGCAGGTGTATTTGAATGGAATCAGACATACAGATATGAACTTGGAAGCAATTGGTATGATTTAATTGAGGCAAAAGACATTGCAGTCGATTCTGATGGAACCATCTACGCGGCTGTTATAGCATCCAGATTTGAACAAGCACCCATAATCATCAAATTTGATTCAAATGGAAATTTCATTGAAGCAGACAATTTGGGTCCATTCGGAGCAACGTATGGCGATTACAAGATTGCAGTATCACAGGTCAATCTGATTCATGTTGCATACGGATATGAGAAACAAATCCTCTTGATCTATGGTCAAAGAGCAGGTTTTGATATAATGACATTGGGACTTGTTTTTGGTGGAGGGGTTATTGCAGTTATTGTGATAATCGTGGTTCTAAAGAAATTCAAGGGATGATTACAGCTTGCTAAGTACCTAATCAATAGAATGCTTTGAACCATGAGCTCCGCGCATTATCAAAACGTAATGTAATGTATTTCTAAAGAATTTACCGAACTTATGGATTGACCAAGCAGTAAATAATTATAGAGAGGCCCGTTGTCATTTGAAGACCGTTCTATGACCTCTATTGTCGCTCTATCTAGAAGTGATTCTCACTACAAAGGAGTTCAGGACTCTCTTAGATTACTAGAACCCGATATCAAACAAGCATTGTTAGGAATTGACCACATCATCTTGAAGGTAAACTTGGTAGTAGTGCGCGTTGAACTCTCAACTACACCACTTGATTCTGTTAGGGGTTTCCTCGATTTCATCAAACCATTCTACATGGGAGAGGTCACTATAGTTGAGAAATCAACCTGGGGGAACACCCATGACGGTTTTGAAAAGTATGGATTTCTGAGCTTAGCTGAGAGCAATCCTAGTATAAAACTCATGAATCTAGATGAGGATGAGACCATATTCAAGTCAGTCCGCACAGCTAAGGGAGAGATTGATCTTCCACTCGCAAGATGTATGGTTGATGCACCATTCTTGGTGACAATCACACGTCCCAAGACTCACAGCTCAGCATATCTAACATTAGGGTTGAAGAACATCTTCTTTGGTGCGATTCAGAAGGTGAACATGAGGTTGAAGATTCACAAAGGAATGCACCAGCATATGAGTACTCTTGCTGATTTGGTCTACCCACAACTGAACATCATCGATGGTACCATTGGAATGGAAGGTGATGGACCAGCCCGAGGGACGCCAATAAGGTCAGAGTGGGCTTTGTCATCCCTAGATTCCCTAGCAGCTGACTCAGTAGCGGCTCATTTGATGGGATGTGATGTCAAGGATGTTGATTATCTTATGTTGCTGAAGGAGAAGGGACTTGGTAGAATCTACCCAGATGACCCTGTAGAGATTGTGGGAGAGGATGTAGAGCCGCTTGTTAGACCTTACAAACTTCACAAGAAGTTCCGATGAGTCTTTAGGTCAGAGAGGTCCTTTGCAACATGCAATGAATGTCGAACAAATCAAACATCTCTACGAGTACCACTTCACTCGTAACAAGAAGCTCCTAGACTACTGCACTGAGAACCTGTCAGACTTGGAGTTCAATGAGATGATGAACGTCGCTATTGGTTCACTCAGTAGCCTCTTTGTACACATCATGGACACTGATGAACGATGGTTCTCCGGATTGCGTGGACTTGATGATCCTGGAAGGAGAGATTTCGATAGATTCTCTTCTGTGGATGAGATAAGGAAAAACTGGGAGAAGATAGAGAAGGACATGAAGGACTATCTGGGGAATCTAACAGACAGCGATCTCTTGAAGGAATTCGAAGGCCCAATGCAGGTCTGGCACGTTCTTATGCATGTGATAAATCATGGAACGCATCATCGAGCACAAATCATTGCCATTCTAAGAGAACTTGGAATTGACCCGATCCCTCAGGACTACATATTCTTCGTAATGGGGAGGATTTAGGCCAGTCGCGCAGGTTCAAATAATAAAGACTAATTCTCAATTATTCAGAGAATTAATTATTATACTATCCATCATATGTGCAGTTGTTGGAGTGTATTCATGATGGATAAGGAAGGATTTGCAGCATATCTGAAGAGAAAGAGAAAGACCGAACAGACGACTGTCTCCTGTTTAGAAAATGCAGAACGGTTTGAAGCATATCTTAGTGAGATAGGAAAGACTGCTGCAAACTCTGCTGAGAAAGATCTTGACGATTTCATTTCTTCAGTCCTTCAAGGGAAGAATGTTGCTAGATTCATGTGGACACTTCAGTACTACTTCGTCTATATTGACCATGACAAGCTACTGAGATACGCACAAAAAGTTCGTGAGATGCATACAGCGAAGAAGAGACAACCCTTCAAACTCAAGGATTTCAAAGATGTGAGTCCTAAGTCAATAGAGAAACTGGCTTCAATTGGCATCCTTTCAGTGGATGACATGCTCAAGGCAGGAAAGACCACAAGCCTGAGAGAGGAGTTAGCTGAGAAGACCAGCTTAGGAATAGATGAGATTTTAGAACTGGCCAAACTTTCTAACTTGACTCGCCTAGGAGCAGTCAAGTCTGTCAGAGCCAGGTTGTATCATGACTCTGGTTTTGACACCATAGAGAAGATATCAAAGGTTTCTGGGGAGGAACTGAGAAGAATCACATCTGACTTCATTGAGAGAACAGGCTTCGAGGGGATTCCTCCAACACCCAAAGAGGCAGACAATACTGTGAAGACGGCCAGGGAGTTGTCAGACCTAATAGAGCTCTAGAGGAATGATGAGAGGTCATTCATAGAATGGATCACTGACTTTCTTAGCCAATTCTCTTGCCCAGTTTCGAATCTCATCCCAGTCACGAGTGTCAAACGCATCAGGTTCAGTTTCTGGAATACTAGCCTCTCTGAGCTTCATCTTGAAGGGCTCCATAGTCTTCTTGAACACGAATCCCATCTTGTTATAGTCCCAGACTCCACCAAAGATTGCCATCATAACAGGCTCAAGTTTGTATTTCTCAGCCTTCTCAACTAGATACTTCCTCCAGGCATCATCCATACTCTGCTGATCACCATCATGCTTGAAGATAGCCTGAGCCCCAGATGAAATGAAGATCGCAATCTTCTTCTGTCTAAGTTCTTTCTGGAACTTCTTAATGAATTTCTCAGGTTCACTGGTCCACCTGAACATCTGCATTCCGCTACCAACTACTACGAGATCGTATTCGGAGATATCCTTGATCTTCTCCTTCTTTGCATTGGCTACTCGTACATCAAAGCCCTCTTCTTGGAGCACCTTACAAATCTCATCAGAAGTCCCAGCAGTTGCACCATAGCGGGTTCCATAAACAATCAACACTTTCATGCCAGTTCATCTGAAACTATGATGTGACATTCGTGGATATAACTATGTAGTCACAGGAGCTTCATCTAGGACTTCACTAGCGGATCCCATCTCTATATACAGGAGAGATACCCAATCACAAATATGGCTCAGTCTTCAATAATGGGAGTGTCGAGCTGTTCAATGGGGACCGTGTGTTAGTGGTTGGTTCAACCAGTTATATCGGAACAAGACTGGTAGCTGAATTAATTCAAAGGGGATACAAAGTCAGTGCGGGGTATAGAACATATTCAAAGATTAAGCGAAAACCCTGGTCAGCTAACCCCAACCTTCATCCTGTGAAAGTCGATGTATTTGATCTCAATTCATTGATTGCTGCTGCTAACGCGTGTGATGTTGCATCTACTACCAGCTGAGGACCTCATATTTCATTCACCACGCGATGTGACTTGTCCATAGGTAGAACTTGAATCTAGGTCTTCTTGTCTGATTTTTCACTCAGTTTCAGAGTCATCTCCTCATGCGAGGTATCGGAGTTGATTGTCACACCATTTTAGATCGAGGTTCTGTTGTTTTTTCAGGAAGTTTCCTCAATTCTTCTGATGTTCAATTCGAATTCAGTTCTGATTCCTATTCTTTTAGCATAGCCAAGAATGTAGCTCTTTCTCTTTCCTACTGTCACTCCCACAAGTATTACTGCTGGAATTACCCACACTGTGCTTAGTAACGGTAAGAAAGCTGGAAAGAAAACTATTGACCAGTGCCCGATTCCTAACATAGCATATTCGAACATTGTGAAGGCGAATTGATACAAGGCAATGAGTGCACTAATCCCTGCATAACCCTTCAAGAATGCCAAGAACCACTTACCTACAGCCTGAAGCTCAAACGAACCATATCTGTTCATTGATAGAAATCCAGCTTCATCGATTGTCCATGCAGCTGAGAATAGAGCGAAAGAAGGAAGTACTAGCAAGGAACAAAACAAGAAGAAGGGAAGAGCGATAGAAGCCGGTTCAGCAGGGATGAATAATCCTTGAGACACTAACAGCTCCATTATGCTTGGTTCGTATACCAGAAGAAGTGAAAAATTAGTCGCCATTATAGCTGGAAAGAAACCCTTTGATATGCCATGGGAGTGCTCCATTGCGTCCGGACTTTGCATTGCAAACATATGATTTCTCCCTATGTACTTCTTGTAGACCCAGAGGTAGAGGGGTGCTAGAGCAAACCCTATCAGGGCCCCAATAATCGCAAAGACGGAAAAGAATAGGATAATAACACCCTGCATAAACATAGAAAGGAAAACTACTGCCAATGGTATGGTTCCGATTAGGAAAACGATAATTGATCTTGTGTATTTCACCTCAACCACCCGGAATACTAACCGTGTCTTAACCAGTTGTCCCTTATATTTGTGTTTGGCCAGTTAATTGATTCATTGAAGACTGGTCAAGACATAGTTACGACTTTTTGGATTTTTGAAGAATTTTCCAATCATCTCCTCATGCGAAGATCCTTGTCAAGTCCTCTTCTTGATCACAACAATGACAATGATGATCACTATGCATACAGCACCTATTCCTCCAACAACGATGATCATCGAGTCAATTCTTGAAGGGGGCGTAGTGGATGTAGATGCGCTTGTTGTTGTAGACTTAGTAGTAGTTGATGTTGGTTCAGTTGCTGTTGTCGAGGTGATTGTAGTTATAGTTGTACTGCCTGTGGTACTAACTATTGATGTAGTAGTCGATGTTAAGTGCGATGTTGTTGAAGCATTTGTTGTTGTCGTAGTTATGGTTGTAGAGGATGGGAGAGATTCGACTGTCACGATGACTGTGTCGGTGATTATGTTTCCTACAATATCAAATGCCATGATAGAATAGACGTAGACACCTGATGCGAGTCCGTCAACAGAGATGTTGACCTGACCTCCCGAAATCCAAATGTCAGATTCAATCGGTGTACCATCCAGCAAGACAACGTATGTATTAGGATGTACATCAGTTAGAGTCCAAGAGAGCGAGTGACCTGTGGAGCCTTCGGTGTAGTTGATGTCGCTGGGAGATGTAACATGAGGCGGTGTCCCATCTGTGAAGAAGGAGTAAAATGCTGTTTTCAAATGACCAACTTTGTCGTATGCATAGATACTAAGGTTGTGTAACCCATCGGTAAGGGGCAACGCGATTTCATAGGGCTCCGAAACAGTTTCATTAGGCCCAAGACCATCCCAGTTGTACAACACATAGTCTAGACCGGCTGTATCTGAAACAGCAATGTCAATAATGGAACTAGAGCGAATGAGTGTGTTGTTCGCAGGATACTCAAGCATGATTGTTGGACTAGTATTGTCTGTGAAGAAGTTGTACGTTGATTTATTCCAGTTATCACTGCTATCTCTAGCAAAGATCTCAAGGACATGTTCACCCTCTGGAGAGGGCAGGTGAGTTGTAAGGTGATACATCAAGTTCCAAAGAGAAATAGTTGTGTTTGTGTCATTATCCCAATTGTAATGGACTATTTGAATGAAGGAATTATTGTATGCACCACCTGACAAGTCAGTGATATCAATATCGATTGGAGTTCCAGATAGCTGACTTGTACCGTTCGCAGGGCTTGAGAGAGTAATAGAAGGATG